>JBLHOI010000065.1:0-8772 GCA_047621375.1 Glaciecola sp. | reverse complement strand
AATCCGTCTCCAACACCAGAAGAAATCGATACTGCTATGCAGGGTAATATCTGTCGCTGTGGAACCTATCAACGGATCAAAGTCGCTATCTCTGAAGCTGCACTTGAACTGGGCAAGGAGGTTTAATATGAGCATAGAAAATGTAAGTAGACGTAAATTTATTAAGCAATCAGGTTTGGCTGTTGGTGGTCTATGGTTGGGTATTGCATTACCTAATGCGGTAATGGCAAAGCTAGGGCTGCCGTCTGAAGTCGCATTCAATCCTAATGCATTTATTCATATTGCGACCAATGGTGATACGTTAATTTATTGTGGTCGGTGTGAAATGGGCCAAGGTATTAGCACAGCCTTACCTGCTGCTGTTGCTGACGAGTTAGAGGCTGACTGGACGCGTGTAAGTATTAAGCAAGCTGACGGTAATGAAGCGCTTTATGGGCCGCAAGCAACCGGCGGTTCTGCAAGTATTCGCGTTATGTACATTCCAATGAGAGAAGCAGGCGCTGCGGCCAAAGCGATGTTGATTGCAGCGGCAGCCAAAAAATGGCAAGTACCAGTGCAAGATTGCTACGCAGATTCTCACTTTGTAATCAATCGTAATGATAACAGTAAATTGTCTTATGGCGACCTCGCTTCGTTGGCCGCAGATATGCCAGTTCCAGAAAATATAAAATTAAAAACAAAAGCAGATTTTAAATATATTGGCAAAGACCTTGCTCGGCATAATCAAGGCGATATCGTGAATGGCAAGTTGACCTATGGTGTAGATACCAAAATGCCGGGTTTAAAATATGCAGCAGTTGTTCATTGCCCAGTATTCGAAGGTAAACTCAAAAGTCTTGATAAGACTGCAGCATTGGCAATGGACGGTGTCGAAGCGGTCGTAGAAATTCCGAGAATGGAAGTGCCATTTGGTTCAATTGGTGGCGTTGGTGTAGTAGCCGACAATACTTGGACGGCGCAACAAGCGATAAAGAAGTTGGTTATAGAATGGGATTTAGGTCCTAATAAAACGTACGATTCAAAAGCTTATAAGCTGCAGTTGGTGAAGAACGTAGAGTCACCGGCGCAGAAAGCAGCGGAGCGAGGTGATATCGAGCAAGCCTTTGCCAATGCCAAACATAAAGTGAGCGCTACATATACGGGTGGGCATCTTTCTCATTCACCTATGGAGCCTAACGCCAGTGTGGTTTGGGTGCAGGAAAATAGTTGTGAAGTGTGGGCTGCAACGCAAAGTCCAGCTGATATACAAAAAGTGCTGGCACAGTATCTAGGTCGCCAGCCAAAAGATATTTTAGTTCACGTAACAATGGCCGGCGGTGCGTTTGGTCGTAAATTTAAATGCGATTATGTGCAAGAGGCGGCTGCCTTATCCAAAGCAGTTAATGCACCAGTGCAATTAACGTGGTCGCGAGAAGAAGATACTCGCACTGGTTACTATCATTCTATTAATGCGCAACATATTGAAGCTGCTATAGATGAGGATGGCAATGTTTCTGGCTGGCTGCATAGAGCTGCCTTTATGCCAATTGCGTCTTTATTCGATGATCAAGTTGAACGAGCGCCAGCTGGTAATTTAGGTGATATTTTTAATCACCCATTTGGTATCCAAAATATTCGAACTGAAACGGGGGAGGCTAAACGGCATACTCGGATTGGTTGGTATAGAGCGGTTTATGCTATTTTTTATGGTTTCGCTTTTGGCGCATTCGCCGACGAAATAGCGAATAAAGTAGGCAAAGATACCTTAACGTTGTTGAACAGTATTTACGATAATAACAACGATCCAAAACAAGAGACTCAAGTGCGACGCTCTAAAGGTGTGCTCGCTCTGGCCGCAGAGAAATCAAAGTGGTTCTCAAGAGATAAATTGCCTAAAAATCAAGGAATAGGCATAGCTGTGCATTATAGCTTCGAATCTTATGTCGCTATGGCAGTGCTCGTTGAAGTTAACGGGGATGATATAAAAGTACTCGAAGTCGATTGCGCTGTAGATTGTGGGCAGGTATTAAATACAGACAGTGCTACCGCGCAAATGGAAGGTGCCGTAGTTATGGCGACAGCGCTGTCGTTGCGCACGGAGATTGTATTTAGAGAAGGTGCCGTAGTGAACTCAAATTTCCATAACTATCCAGTACTCAGAATCGATGAAATGCCAACAGTACGAGCGTATTTTATTGATAACGGTGATAAACCGACTGGACTCGGAGAGCCAGGTTTAGGACCATTCCCAGCAGCCCTAAGTAATGCTGTTTTTGCCGCTTCGGGTAAGCGATATAGGGATCTTCCTTTTAAGCCCTCGACTGTCTGAGCAAAAAGAGACCTAGTCCAAGTTGGAGGTAATACTTCAAAGTGGATTAGGTGTTTATGCTATTCACAGTTCACATGTGGGGAATGATATTAAACTTCATTTAAAAAAATCATTTTTGATAATAAAGGGACAGCAAAATGAAAATAACAGCAGACGACTATGCGGTTTTGCAACGTGCGATTAAACGCACCATTGATCGCACTGGACTCAGCCTCGACAACTATACTTCACTCGGATTAACCGCCAAACGTTACCGCTGGGATCTACTGGAAAAGTCAAACATCAAAATAGGCGATGGGATCGATATAGTTGGCGATGTGAATATTTATGCCTATGCAAATAATACCCATATAGACACCGCTCTAAGAAACATCACCAAGACCAAATAGCCCTGATCATGCTTAAATTGTTTTTTTTGAGGCTTAAATGCATTTGCTAATTATCACAACAGCAGTAGGCGTAATTGCGGTAAAAGGTTAATATTGTCTAAATAGGCTGGTTTATACCATAAATCAGCTTTTTTTCGTGATTATTGCAAATTAATTCATATTCAACTTGAAGCTAGCCTGATAGTTTGTTAAAAAGTCAAACGGCACTAGGTTTTCGGTAGATTCTAGTGTAAACAAAAGCTTACATCTTGGTTTGGTAGTAAAGTTCTCTCTATTTTTATGCCTTCTCTTGCTGTTTCCGTCTCATGTTTAACACCTCATCGTTTTCTTATAAAGAGTAAAAAAATGCAAAAAGATACACTTAATAATATTCACGTTTCATCAGAAGAAGTATTAGTCACTCCTGATGAACTGAGCATCGAACTTCCTGTCAGTGAAAAGGCTTTACAAGGCGTCATTGAATCTAGAAAAGTCATTTCAGATATTATTCATGGTGAAGACCATCGCTTATTAGTCGTGTGTGGCCCATGTTCAATTCACGATATTGATGCGGCAAAAGAATATGCGTTGAAATTAAAAAACTTGCATGAGTCTTCCAAAGATACTCTTTATATTGTTATGCGTGTTTATTTTGAAAAGCCACGCACAACAACGGGTTGGAAAGGCTTAATTAACGATCCTCATCTGAATGATACGTTTGATATTGAAACTGGTTTACGCAGAGCAAGAGCGTTACTTATTTGGTTAGCTGAATTAGGCCTGCCTGTCGCAACTGAGGCATTAGACCCAATTAGTCCTCAATATTTAGGCGAATTGTTTAGTTGGGCTGCGATTGGTGCAAGAACCTCTGAGTCGCAAACTCACCGTGAAATGGCGAGTGGCTTATCAATGCCAGTTGGATTTAAAAACGGAACGGATGGCTCACTAAGCATCGCTATTAATGCACTTCAATCTGCGGCATCAGGGCACAGATTCATGGGTATTAACAAGCAAGGGCAGGTGAGTGTGATAAAAACGCAAGGTAATCCTGATGGCCATATTATTCTGCGCGGTGGTAAACAGCCTAATTACGATTCGGTTTGTGTGGCTGATTGTGAGTCTGAGTTGAGCGATGCCGGCATTAACTCAAGCCTCGTAGTTGATTGCAGTCATGCCAACAGCGCAAAAGATTATCGTAGACAGCCTTTGGTTGCACAGAATGTCGTTAATCAAATTTTAGAAGGTAATCAATCAATAATTGGTATCATGCTTGAAAGCCATTTACATGCTGGAAACCAAAGTTCAACGGGTAAAACGCTCAGCGATTTGGACTACGGGGTGTCAATAACGGATGGTTGTATTAATTGGCAACAAACTCATGATTTGATTTTACAAACTCGTGATAGGCTAATTACGGTTTTGCCAATGCGCCAAACAAAGCGTTTAAATGCATAAAACAGGTATATCAGAAATCGATAAAACACTTACTGGGCTGCGTCATCACATTGATGATGTCGACAGCCAACTGATACAGCTATTAAAGCTCAGAAATGAGCTTACTAGCCAGGTGGGTGAAGTTAAAAGCCAAACTGGTATGCCGATATATGTGCCAAGTCGAGAATCTGAAATGATTGCGGCGCGGCGCCAACAGGCGGAATCGATCGGCTTGTCGCCTGATTTGGCTGAAGACGTTCTGCGCAGAGTCATACGTGACTCATACCGTAGTCAACATGCTAACTATCGTTGTATTAACCCGACTGTCAATAAAGTGGTTATTATTGGTGGTGCGGGTGCATTAGGTAATGTGTTTGTTAAACTCTTTGAGCAAAGCGACTACACGGTTGTAACCTTAGAAAAAGATGATTGGGCGCGCGCGAAAGAAATTTTTGACGGAGCCGATTTAGTTATTGTTGCAGTACCGATAAAGCGAACAGTCTCCGTTATCCAACTTTTATCTGACTTGCCCAAGCATTGTATTTTGGCCGACATTACTAGTGTAAAGAATGGGCCATTGCAAGCTATGCTGAAAGTGCATCCAGGTCCTGTCATCGGCTTGCATCCGATGTTTGGTCCCGATAGCCCTGGTATGATTAAACAGGTAGTTGTCGTGTGTCATGGCCGTGGGGCTGATGAATACGAATGGTTACTGGAGCAAATGCGAACTTGGGGTGGTGTACTGCATGAATCATCTAGCACAGAACATGATAGCGCAATGGCGTTTATTCAGGTTATGCGCCACTTCAGTACCTTTGTGTACGGCCAACATCTGAAAGAAGAAGATCCCAGTTTGGCATCCTTGTTGATGTTTAGTTCGCCAATTTACCGCTTAGAATTAGCAATGGTTGGTAGACTTTTTGCCCAAGCTCCTGAACTGTATGCCGATATTATCTTTAATAATGAAGAGAGCTTAGCGCTGCTGAAGCGTTTCCATGCTCGATTTGGCGAAGCGTTAAATCTTGTCGAGAACGTTGATAAAGCATCTTTTGTTTCCCAATTTAATGAAACTAAATTGTGGTTTGGTGACTATGCCGAGCAATGCTTAATGGACAGTAAACAACTATTGCTAAAGGCTGACGATAGTCAATTGTTGCGGAAAACGTAATTGACTGTCCGCTAGTTAAGTTACCTCAGCATCAAAGTTACCGTAGTAGTAACCATATTTTCAACATGCTTCATTCACATTGCGCTCAGGCTTATGTAAAGTGAACTTAAACCTGACGCAGTAACAACAGTTAGACGCCGCAACACGCATTTCCCTCTTGAAGTGAAGCGGCGAACATACCACTATTCCATGAGAGCGTTTACGGCCGCGACCTTAGTTGGGCTGATTTCCTCAACCGGATAACAACCTAACACTTTAAAGTAACGAGTCATTCCACGTAAAGCTTCCATCGCATTTTGCATGGGTCCATCAGTAATATTACCTTCAACATCTAAGTAAAACATTTCTTCCCATGGATTACCTGTAATAGGTCGAGACTCTAGCTTCGTCATGTTTATTTTGTTTTCTTTCAACACAAGCAAAGCTTCAACTAAGGCACCGGGTTTTTGAACTGTCGACATAATTAATGTTGTTTTTGCTGGAACCTGCAAAGGAACTTTCACAGCATCACTTGCCACTACAATAAAGCGACTATGATTTTCTTTCTGATTAGCTAAGTTTGATTTGATCGCTTTCAAACCATACAAACTGCCGCCAGCCTCACTGCCAATTGCGGCAACCTCATCTGAACGTAATTCATTCACAATAAGCATTGCGGCCGAAGTGCTGTCGCAATGTTTCACTTCTATATTACCTAATTCAGCTAAAAAATGACTGCATTGAGCAAATACTTGTGGGTGGGCATAAAGTGTTTTGATTTTATTTATTTCAACACCTTGTGAAACCAAAAGTGCATGCTTAATTGGGTGGGTAAGTTCGCCAACAATGCTTAAACGCGTATGTTGTAATTGGTCGTAAACCTCATTGATACTGCCAGACGATGTATTCTCAATAGGTAGAACGGCATAGTCCGCTTCACCTGATTCCACTTTATGGATAATTTCAGCAAAGCTTTGGCAGCCTATTTCAAGTAATTCTCCTGGGCGTCTCGAAAAATACTTCTGTGTAGCAAGATAACTGTAAGAACCCTTGTCGCCTAAAAATGCCACTCGATTAAGTGGTTTCTCACTACCTGGATTGGCCCACCGCGCTAACATTGCTTGCTGGTTTAATACTGAATCTTCGATAATGACATGAAATAATTTAGTCACGTAATGAGGGTCTAAGCCTTCACTCTGACCTTGTTTTATTAGGCGTATGAGCAGTTGTTCTTCTCTTGCCTGATCACGCACTGGAATTTGGTTTTTAACCTTTGTTTCTGCAACTTGATTGGTTAGTCCTTGGCGAATGGCTAATAAAGAAAGTAAATCTGAATCAAGTGACGTAATCTTTTTGCGTATTTCTTCGAGTTCTTGTTTGGGCACTTCATTTCCTTCGAGTAAACGGTTTATGCCAAATGTTTGCTCACGAAAGCTATTTGGTTCAAGTAGAGGGTCGCGAGTTAACGCACCGTTATGAAATGTATGTAAGTGGCCGCGCACTGTCAACGTATAAAAGGAGAAATTACCTTAATATCCATATTTAGGGCATTAAATATCCTACTTTATGCGTCAGAATCCAATAATCTGACTAACATTGCTTTTACTTCATCTGATTCAAACGGTTTGTCGCATAGTGCGTTTACACCGGTTTGTTGTATATTTGCCATTTTCGGGCTAGACGATGACTCAGACGTAACCATGATAATCGGGATGTGGGTTGTCGCTGGATTGAATCGAATAAATTCAGAAAGCTCGCGACCGTCCATTTCGGGCATATTATAATCGGTAATAACTAAATCGAATTCGTTATCTTTTAACATAGTAAGTGCATGCGCGCCGTTTTCCGCTTCCATGAGCCTAGTTAACCCCATTCCCTCTAATACTCTGCGAATATGATTTCGGGCTAAGCGGCTGTCATCAACCACAAGCACGCGCACATCATGTACATCAAAATAGTTTAGATTAATTTCTTCGGTATTGATGAGTTGTAAACTCGCGTTTAGGCCGCGGAATAAATGAATAGGTTCAAACGGTTTTGGGAGAATAGCTGCAACACCCGCTTGTTTAAATTCGTCAAGTTTGTTGATACTGTTTTCGCTGCTCACCAACATAAATGGCATCGATGCATTAGCATCGTCGTCTTTAATAAACTTTAAAATGTCTAAACCACTGCCGTCTGACAAGTACATCGTACTTACCACTATATCTGCACCATGCAGTTTTATAGACGCCATAGCCTGCCGGACGTTTTGCACAACATCAACTGTTTGTACGCCTTCCGCAAGCAGCAGTGCTTTGATTATCTTGCTCTGGGTATCAGACGGTTCGACTAATAATATATGCAGATCAGATATGGAAAGTTTGTGCATAATTCAGTGCTCTCTCAAAATTTCAGCCGCCTGCTAACTTGACGCGCCTTCCTTTTGTTTCTAAAATTTGTTTAAGCTTATCACGAACATCGCCTTGGATTTCGATGCTAAATCCTTTCACCGCGCCACCGCAACCGCATTGTTTTTTTAGCTCTGTGCATAATTTTTTGAGATCAACTTCGCTCATTTCGAGGCCGTCGACAATACTCATGCCTTTACCTTTGCGGCCTTTCGTTTCTTTTCGTATTCTTACAATTCCATCGCCCTTTGGTGCGTTTTGTAAGCTAACGGTTTTCTCTTTTATTCTACCGGTATCGGTTGAATAAACTAATCTTGAATCATTCATTCGATAAATAGCATATATTCAGCCTAAAAACGTCTAAGGAGTATATCCTATGGATGTAATCAAAGCTATTTTGGGCAATTAATGCAATTTTTGTGATCCCTAGTTGCAATTGAGAACTATTATCAACTAACATGTATTTACTTCATTCATCAAGTTTAAAGGGCAGGAAAAAAAGTGACCTTAAGTATTTCTCATTTGTTTGTTTTATTCTGGCTAGTTATTTTTTCTGCACACAGTGTTAGTGCTGAAGTTAATGTGTATTCTGCGCGCAAAGAAGCGTTGATTAAACCCATTTTAGATGATTTCAGTAAACAGACTGGCATTCAAGTGAATTTGATTACGGGCGATGCTGATGCATTAATTTCGAGAATGGAGTCAGAAGGGCAGTTTAGTCCCGCAGATGTTCTTATAACGACGGATGTTGGTCGCTTGGTAAGAGCAAAGCAACTCGGTGTCACTCAAGCCAACGCGGATGAAAGCATTATAAAAAATGTACCTGCCTATTTGCGCGATGATGACTTGCACTGGACTGCACTCACGTTGCGTGCACGCCCAATTATGTATGCTAAAGGTCGCGTTGACCCTGCTGAATTATCAACTATGCAGGCACTAACAAATAAAGAATGGAAAAATCGGATTTGTATCCGGTCATCTAATAATCTGTATAATCAATCTATGATTTCAGGCATGATTCAAACTCAAGGTAAGGCGCAAACGTTGGCATGGGCAAAAGGCCTGGTAGCTAATTTTGCGCGCACGCCAAAGGGAGGCGATCGAGACCAAATAAAAGCGGTTGTT
>JBLHOI010000064.1:0-8788 GCA_047621375.1 Glaciecola sp. | reverse complement strand
ATTCTGTCCGTAATTGGTGTTTTTTACGTGATATCAATAACAATACTCGAAAATAAAAATACGAAATAATAATTTCTCTCATGAAATTGGAGATTGTAAATGAGCCTCTTTAGTATGCCATTCGTTGATACTGGCGTAGATACAGCTTTGCATGTCGTTGCCGCGATTGTTTTGATTGGCACTATTGCTGCCGTTGGTATCGGTTTTTGGAAGATACACGAATTACCTATTCATAAAGCATCAAGCAAAGAACATCATCAAATAGGATTGATTACCGCCCTTACATGGATTGGCTTTATATGGCATTGGGTGTGGGTAGTTGCTGTCATTATCGCCTTTGTAGATGGCGAACAAGCATTGCGTCGAATTCGTGATATTTGGAAAGAGGATACTGAATCAGACTGTGTGTCTTCATCTGTAACCACAACACCTAAGGAGACTGAGCATGCTTGAAGGTTTAGCTGTTTGGGCTTTGTTTATTTACCTACTTCGTTTAGTGGGTATGCCGTGGAATAAGTATTCTAAAAGTTTTGCCTATTTAGGTGGAACAGGCTGGTTGATGTTTGTATGGGTTGGGCTTATCACATTTGCCCCGATGGATCTGTCTGGTGGCTCACTGGTGCAATCACCCCATATTCAACTTCGCCCAGGTTCGACGAAAATTAAGGGGCATGTGAAAGCTCTTTACGTTAGCCCTAATGAAAAGGTGAAAGAAGGTCAATTGATCTATGAAATTGATGATGAACCTTACGTCATTGCGAAGAATAAAGCAGAGACATTACTTAATTCAGCAGAAGTTTCATTAAGTATTTCTAAAGAAGATGTTCGTATTTTTGAATCGTCATATCAAGCGTCATTGAAAGATATTGAAATTTCCGAGAACGAAATTAATGCAGCTGAAGAAGATTTGAGATGGAAACAGACAACATATAATCGTTACATTGAACAAAATAAAGTTGTGAATCATACTATTACTGAAAGCATGCTCGATGAACAAAGTACTGCGGTAGAAGTGGCGAAAGCCAAGAAAATCACATTGGTATCTCAGTTAGATAAATCAATACTATCGGCAAGCAAAGCTAAATTAGATTTTGAAAAATCACAGCTGAATGTAAATAGTCATGAGGTTGATGTTGTAACCGAACAAGAAAATGTCGCGCAAGCACAGTGGAATTTAGATAACACCAAAGTACATGCACCCGCTGATGGTTATTTGACGAACTTTATTATGCGTGAAGGGCAATACGTTGGTGTTATGCCGCGTATTCAGATGTATACCGAAGAAAAATACGTATTAATGCGAGTTAACCACCAGGCTATTCGTAATGTAAAATCAGGACAGATGGCTGAATTTACTTCTGCGGTTTATCCCGGGAAAGTGTTTAATGCAAAAGTGGAAGGCATTATTGAAGCAACGGGGGAATCGCAGGGTAGCTTATTGGCACGAGACGATAATGTTCGACAAGTAACAGGTGCTAATGTTGCGAATAAACACCATTTTGTTCGATTAAAGCTTTATGAAACAGAAGGTTATGATATTCCGGTGGGTTCTGTCGGTTTAGCATGGATAAGTGCAGAAAAGCCAGTTGGTTTCCTTGGATTCTTAGATGTTATTCGAGGCATCATTATTCGAATGAAATCGCAAATCTTCTACATTTGGTCAATGTAAATCGACTGATAAAAAACGTACAAACATCTTCGGTATGCTATTCAAAAGTAAACCGTAGTGAGAAATTTAGGCGCTGAAACCGCTAACCATTTCTGCAGTATAAATGCTGACTGTAGTTCGCTGTAATCCTTTGAGGCTTAAGGGTTACAGCTTTTTTTTTATCTATTACCTACCATTCTTTAGCCCAGCGAATAAGTTCTACCTTCTTAAATTCATAGACAGCGCTAAACGCATTCGTATATGTATCCTCCACTTACACATAACCTTCTATAAGCGTAAACACCAAGTTGCCTTGATAACTCAAGGGCTGAGATACCGTTATAAAGCAATGAATAGAAATGCATTTTTGAAACTGAACTTTATTTTAGCCATGATCTCACCCGCATGAACTTACTTATATAAGTGTAATTAATAGGGCGGAGTATTAGGGGGAATCAAGTACAAATATAGAAATATAATTCAGTCTAATTGTGATTAATATTTACACTATACTTTTGTAAATATTATAAATATCACTAAAAGGTATCCTTTAGGTATGAAATTGCATTACTTCAGGGTTTGTTTGCTAATTACTAGCCTGACTTTTCTTACTGCCTGCGGTAATGAAAGAAAGATTGAGAGTGAGCCTGATTACCCTAGACCAGTGAAGATGATACAGGTTCAGATTGGTGATGGTCAAAAAGAACGAATATTACCAGGGGAGGTACAGGCGTCAGACCAAGCAATACTTTCTTTTCGCGTTGCTGGTGAAATTAACGAAATATTGGTTAGACCTGGGGCTCAAGTTAAGACTGGTGATCTATTGGCAACTTTAGACCCTGCTATGTACGAACAGGCATATCAGGTTGAAAAATCACAATATGAATTAGCGCGAGTTCTTTATAAACGATCTAAGCAATTGGTGGGTAAAGGCTTTATATCTAAAAATGATTTTGATAAGTCTAAGAGTCAACTAGCGACCGCCAAATCAGCTTTAGATAAGGCGAATAACGATCGTGACTATACTAAGTTGTTGGCACCTTATGACGGGGCTATCTCAACTCGTTACTCGGAAGAATTTGAGTTTGTTAGAGAAAAACAGCAGGTGTTGGGAATTCAAACGGAATCCTTCATTGATGTCAGCTTTCAGCTGGCTGAGCAATATATAGGCTCATTGCAACGTGTACAAAAGCAAGAAGAAAGCGGACTTAAAGTCGAGATCAATTTTGAGGGGAAAGAGCAGTGGTTTGAAGCTAGCCTTAAAGAGTTGAGCACAGTCGCAGATCCATCAACAGCAAGTTATACCGTTGTTTTTACTTTACCGACTCCCGAACAAGTGAATGTTCTTTCTGGCATGAATGCAAAGGTGAAGCTCACTATTCCTGGTTCTGCCAATGATAAATTAGTTGAAATCCCTGCGGGTGCTTTAATCCAAGATAATGGTAATAATTTTGTTTTTCGTTGGTTACCTGAGAGCGATAAATTGGAAAAAGTAGCAATAAAGCTTGATGGCGGTCGATTGGTGGATGGCTTACAAGATGGTGACTGGCTAGTGACGACCGGTGCAACTGAATTACAAGATGGCCAAGCCGCAGTGCCTTGGGTTAAAGAGAGGGGGCTGTAATCATGAAAATGAAAGTTTTAGCGGTAACGTTATTTAGTAGTATCGGCCTGCTGGGGTGTGTTGATGAAATTGAATATGAAGAAAAAGTTGCTCGTGTTGAGGTATTCCAGTTACCGGAATTTAAGAACGAAGTAGGACGAGTCTTTAATGGTGTTGCTAAAGCACATGATTTGGCGGAGCTCTCTTTTCGTGTAGATGGAAAAATTGCAGTGATCCCTGTTTCGAAAGGGACACAGGTTAAAAAAGGCGACTTGTTAGCGGTTTTAGATAAGAGTGACTACGAAATTGTGCTCAATGATCGCCGAGCAAAAAAAGAGCAGACGAGTAACCAGTACCGACGCGGCAAGTCAATGTTAAAGAAAAAGCTGATGTCGCAGGCTGAATACGACAAGATGCGTGCTGAGTATTTGGTGGCCAAGGCAGAGTTCCGTATGGCAGAACTTACGCTGGAGTATACCGAGTTAAGGGCGCCGTTTGACGGCATAGTAGGTGATGTATTCCTCGATGCTTTTGAAAATATCCAGTCGGGTGTCTCTGTTTTGAGTATGCACAAAATGGATCTGATTGAAGTGGATGTACAAATACCCGATATGATCATTTCTGTTGCGATACGGGAAGAAGATAGAACAGATGATGATCTTTTTGATGTGACCTTTGAAGCTTATCCCGATATCACATTTGAGGGTAGACCTTTGGAAGTGAGCATGATCAAGGATCCTGTAACTCACAGCTATATCGCCACTTTGGCGGTTGATTTTGATCCTGAGCATAAGGTGCTTGAAGGCATGCAAGCTAAAGTGAAGGTTGATTTAGAGAATATGACTTACACCTATAGTCGCGGGTATCTGGTGCCAGTGAATGCTGTGATGATGCAAGATGGATTGTTGTTGGATAAGCAAATTTCTAATGTCTGGGTATATCAAAGTGATAGTCAGACAGTAGCGCTCCGAGAGGTCCGTTTAGGCATTCTTTCGGGCGATATGATAGAAATCACAGCGGGTTTGAAGGATGGAGAAGTGATTATATCTGACGGAGCTTCACGTTTGACCGAAGGCCAAAAAGTTGTACAGATAAAGGGTGACCGATGAATATTGCAAGTTATTTTGTTAAAAACAGCATCATAAGTTGGATGTTTACTCTGATCCTGTTGATTGGCGGTGTAATGTCATTCTTCGGTTTAGGCCAACTGGAAGACCCACCTTTTACCATTAAAGATGCCGTTGTCGTAACGATTTATCCAGGAGCCACCGCTACAGAAGTAGAGGAAGAGGTCACTTATCCTATAGAAAAGGCGATTCAGGCCCTGTCGTATGTGGATGATATTGTCTCCATTAGCACCCCCGGTATGTCCCAAATTACAGTGACCATAAAAAATACTTATGGTCCAGATGAGTTACCTCAGATCTGGGATGAGCTGCGACGTAAGGTGGGAGACATGACAAGTCAATTGCCGCCTGGGGTTCATTCGCCATTAGTTAATGATGACTTTGGTGATGTGTATGGCGTCATGATGATGGTCCGTGGCGATGATTATAGCTACCAAGATCTGTTAGATTATGTCGATTATGTGAAACGTGAATTGGAGTTGGTTCCGGGCGTCAGTAAAGTCACGCTAGAGGGACAACAGCAAGAGCAAGTATTTATTGAGATATCGTTAAGTAAACTGGCTTCGTTCCAAATCGATCTAACCCTTATTACCAATTTGCTTAACTCCCAGAATATGGTTGTCGACTCCGGCAATATTCGTATTGCTGGTGAAAACTTAAGTTTGCGTCCAACAGGCGCTTTTCAATCTGTCGAAGAGTTAGGTGACCTAATTATTCCTGGCACATCAAAAGATAAGCTCATTTATCTAAAAGATGTCGCTACGATCCATCGAGGATTTCAGGAAATACCCGATCACTTTGTTACTTTTGATCAGAGCCAAGCGATCAATATAGGTATCTCCTTCAGTCAGGGGGTTAATGTCGTCGAGATAGGTAAAGCAGTTAATGATAAATTAGCAGATATTGATTTTGCCCGCCCTGCAGGTATGACTTCGGAGTTTATGTATAACCAGCCTGTGGAAGTTGATAACTCGGTTCGTGATTTTATTTTGAACCTAGTAGCTGCTGTCGTGATTGTTATTATTGTGCTGTTGATATTCATGGGAGTAAAGAGCGGAATCCTGATTGGGTTAATTCTCTTTTTGACTTGTTTAGGCACATTTATCCTGATGCTAATGGCGGAGATAGAGCTGCAGCGAATATCTCTTGGTGCTCTCATTATTGCCTTGGGTATGCTGGTTGATAATGCCATCGTGGTTGTTGAAGGGATCCTGATGGGGCGTCAACGTGGTCAATCGACACTTGAGGCGGCTAAATCCATTGTTGGTCAGGTGATGTGGCCGCTGTTGGGCGCAACAATTGTTGCTATTACCGCTTTTGCGCCTATCGGTCTTTCGCCTGATTCTACAGGTGAATTTGCCGGCTCTTTGTTCTGGGTTCTGTTATTTTCACTGACCTTATCTTGGGTTACAGCAATTACCTTAACCCCGTTTTTTGCTCAACTCTTTTTTGGTAAAGAAGGGGTGGCGCAGAGCGGTGAAGAAGAAAGCGATCCATACAAAGGTGCATTCTTTGTCGGCTATAAAGCCTTACTTGATATGTGTATGCGATTCCGTTGGGTATCGGTTATGGCTGTTGTGGTCGCTTTTGCCATCTCAATCATGGGTTTCGGTTATGTGAAACAGTCTTTTTTCCCACCTTCAACAACACCTATCTTTTTGGTAGATGTCTGGTTGCCGGAGGGAACAGATATTCGTGAAACTCGTGAAGCCATTGCAGGTATGGAGAAAGTAGCAAGTAAGCTGGATAATGTTGAATTTATATCATCCACCATAGGTAAAGGTTTTCAACGGTTTATGTTGACCTATGAACCACAAAAAAGTTATGCCGCTTTTGCTCAAATAGCAATACGGACATCAGACTTTGATATGCTTGATTCTGTAATGTCGACATATCGTAAACAAATCGAGGCTGAGTTCCCGCAAGCCCAGTTAAAGTTTAAGCGACTAGAGATAGGTCCATCAACAGACGCTAAAATTGAGGCAAGGATCCAAGGCTCCGATCCTGATGTACTGCGTGATATTGCGACTGAAGTGATGGCAATATTTAATGCCACCCCAGGTACAGTGAACGTACGTCACGATTGGCGGGAAAGGACTAAATTTATTGAACCAAAGTTTAATGAAACTCAGGCTCGTCGCTTAGGCATCAATAAGGAAGATGTCGATCATACTCTGAATTATGCCTTTGCGGGGCTACAGACAGGATTATATCGTGAAGGTACTAAGCTTTTGCCTATCGTTGCGCGTTTGCCAGATGAAGAGCGGGTCAATATCGAGTCTATCAATAGCCTGCTGATCTGGAGTCCGACACTATCGGTCTATGTTCCCATGCAGCAGGTAATAAATGGTTTTGATGTTAAATTTGAAGATCAAATTATTCAACGTCGCGATCGAAAACGTACTTTAACCATATTTGCCGATGCTGATTTTGAGTATGACATTTTACCAGCCGAGTTATTTAACAAGGTTCGCCCTCAGATAGAAGCTATAGAACTACCACCGGGTTACGAGCTCGAATGGGGAGGTGAATATGAATCGTCTGGTGATGCAAGTTCCGCGCTGTTAGCTTCGTTGCCAATGGGTTTTATGTTGATGTTCCTGATTACCGTGTTCTTGTTTAACTCGCTACGAAAGCCTTTGGTTATCTGGTGCTGTGTACCTTTAGCCATGATAGGTATCACTATGGGTTTGCTGGTAATGGGAACGCCATTTGGTTTTATGGCATTGCTTGCGATGCTAAGTTTGTCTGGTATGCTGCTTAAAAATGGTATTGTCCTGCTTGATCAGATAAACCTTGATATTTCAGAAGGAAAGGAACCGTTTCAGGCCGTATTTGAATCAACGGTAAGTCGTGTGCGTCCTGTCTGTATGGCTGCAATCACGACAATTTTAGGTATGTTGCCACTGGTTACAGATGCTTTCTTCGAGTCGATGGCTGCGGTAATCATGTTTGGTCTAGGTGTTGCCACTATTCTGACCCTGCTCATCGTGCCAGTGCTCTATACGATCTTCTTTAGTATTAAG
The DNA here is from genome assembly GCA_047621375.1 of Glaciecola sp. Classification (GTDB taxonomy): domain Bacteria; phylum Pseudomonadota; class Gammaproteobacteria; order Enterobacterales; family Alteromonadaceae; genus Glaciecola. The sequence goes on along the minus strand of JBLHOI010000064.1, from coordinate 1,384 downwards.
TACCGTAGCTACAAAGAGTTCTAATTCTGACTCATTGCTAGATACAAATCCCTGAACGCATCTGATGCTTCGGGGATTTTTAGGCTTTTCTCACAGTTATGCTGAAGTTCTAGCCAGTCTAGCAATGCGGCGGTAAAAATTTAAAAATCAATACTATATCTATTTATTAATCACTGCCTTACGTTAATCTTGCCGTAGATTTTTGACCATAGAAATTGGAGTAGGGTAATATTTAACAACCCAATAGGTTGAAATTACAAACGTACTCAGCGTTGCGGCTTGTATAAACATCATTCCTTCTTGTGAAACGACTTCTGCTGTCATGGCGGAATAAGCCAATAATAATGAAAACTCGCTGGCTTGGCTCAATCGAGCGCTTAGTTCTTTATTCATGCTGGGTTTTTCTTTTGCGACGAGCAAGGCGAAGCGAAACCCCCAGGCTTTAATTAATATTAATATTCCGCCAAATAAGCATCCCCATAACGTGTAGATATTCGCCGTAGTTAGGTTCATGCGAGCACCAATAGAAAAGAAAAACAGAATCAGGAAAAACTCACGTAGAGGCTTTAAGTGAATGGAAATAGCCTGAGACACACGGCTGACAGCAATAGATAACCCTGCAATGAATGCCCCGCTTTCATAAGATAACCCAACTTGATGCCCCGTTTCAGCCCACAGTAAACACCACGCTAGTGTAGTCACAAAACTGTATTCTTGAATAACATCAAACCGGCTTAATAACGGTAGAACAACATACCTCACGCCTAAATAAGCACAAATACACATCAGGCTAAATTTCAGTAAGAGCATGCCAAACGCGAGTATCATGCCGTCATTGCTATCGACGTTGAGAAATAAAATAACCGTGATGGCGAGAATATCTTGTACCAGTAAGATACTGGTCATGATTTCACCCATCCGTTTGTGATGCAGTGTTGTGGTCGGAATTAATTTTAATCCAATAACGGTACTGGAAAACATGAGGGCAGCAGCTGCAACGAGTGCATCATGCAGGGCGAGTTGAATGGCTAAACCAAACCCCAATGTGCATAAAAAGAAAAAGCTACACGTACCTAATGTCACCATGGCGCTTTCTTTAAATAGGCGAATTAACTTTCTGGGTTGAAGATTAAGCCCGAGTAAGAAAAGCAGTAAAATGACGCCAAGGTGTCCGATTTGACTCACATTTTCAGCATTATGAATCCACTCAAGCCCATGAGGTCCAATTAGCATACCCGCGGCAATATATGCCAAAATGATCGGCTGTCGGGCGTAAAGAAACACGGTGCCTAATATCGCCGTACTTATTACGATGGCACATAATTCAAAGATGATTGTATCGAGGTTGACCTGCATATCCCTCATATCCGTGGTACCGGACTCT
>JBLHOI010000063.1:0-8881 GCA_047621375.1 Glaciecola sp. | reverse complement strand
TTATCAGGAACATAACATTGGTCTTCACTATTCACCCATAACATCTGGTCTTGCCAGTTATCTGCAATGAATGAGTCAAATTCATCTACAAAGTCTATTCGCCAGCCGATCGGCTCACGATGGGCTGGCTCTTTATTAACTAGTTCCTCTTGGACGCCAGGGGAACAGGCTGAGACTAAAACGGCTAATGCGATTATTGATGAAGTGTTTTTCATATGCGCTCCGGTGGGGAAGATAATTCAGTAAACTGGGTCTAAATATTCAAACAATTGACAGATATTTTTAGCCAATAATATAAAAACAAATTGAGTGAGCGGGACACTGAAGTGGTCATCTCACCTAGGTTCTTTTCAATAAACGCTAATAAATTTACAACTTAAATATAAAACGTAGCAGCAGACTACCTATATTGGAGTAACGCAATCTTCTTTTCTATTGTTTCGAAAACTCCGTAATATGTTTAATTGAACGACTTAATAAATTGGTGTCAATTTCAGTTAATACTTTTTCATCAGTCATATAATCACGAATTTCAAAGCTGCCGTCTTTGCTAACCTCAGTAATAAGTCCTTGGTGCACTACAATTAAATGTCTCCCCTGGGTACTAACGGCCCAAGAGCGGGTCGGTGATTGCAATGCTTGGCCAATAGAATAGTTGTCTGGCGCGGCGCTGCAGCCTAACTCTGTTAATATAGTGGGAGCAATGTCTTCCGTGGTCGACATGTTTGTTTTTATCTGCACATTACTATAAAGCTTGTGATAAGGATTATCTTCAGGTTTTGCTACAAATAGGATCTTGGTCGTTAAGCTAAGCACCTTTAAATCAATTGAAGCGAGCTCTTCATTTGTGACTGTTGCCATAAACAAGCCACGAGATTGTTCTTTCAGTTTGCTGCGAAACGAGTCCCAATTGGTGGAGTAAAAGGGCTTTTTCTCTACACCATCTTGATTACTGGTTGCATGATTGTACATGCTAACGTCGAGATTAAATGCTTTTGATAACGCAAGTGTTACCGGTTGTGCTTTAGCAACGCTTGGCAATAGACCTTGCGGTAAACCATATACAGCCGACATTAAGTAATCATTTTTTAATGTATTGCTGACAAAATGAAAACCATTATCGATTAAACCCTCAGGCTCGAATTGCAGGCTGTCATTGCGCAAACTCAAAAATAGTAGTTTCTGCTCAGCGTCAACGGAACAATAAATTGGCTTAGGTGGATAATCAAAAGCAAAGTCATCATCGTTAAACTGTAAATTTTGACGCTGTTTATAGTCTTGCAAATCAAACACGCCAATGCGTGACATTATGGTCTTCGCAGTTGCGGGGTATGACAACGGTAGCATATTATCTTGCTGCAATACTGGCGCATATAATTTTGCATCTGCCCAGACATGAATAGCGTGGCTAGCGACAAAGCAAAACACAAGGGTACTAGTTACATAAACCCCTATGTGCACTTTCATGAATCGTTTTATACGTTTATGGATTGCATTTGCGAGTACCAACTGAAACATCAACCAGACAACGATAAGTAGTGACAAATAAAACCACTGGAGCCAATTAAAAGCACTCATTTGTCCTTGTGTTTCACTTTTTAGCAACGCTGCCGAACTAAAGCTAATATGAAAACCTGTTTTATTATATAGCAGCGCATCAAAAGCCAGAAGTGCAAGCCCGATAGCTGCAATAGCTGAGCCAAATACCTTCAATACGCGTGGTTGTTTGATTTTGTAGCAAAGGGGTAACAATAAAAGGACGAAACCAAAGAAAGTAATAAAGCTGATGTGCCCAACCCAGGTCACTAGCATATACGCAATGCTAACAGCTGTGCTTGATATAGGGGATGAAAGTAAATATATTGAAGAAATGACCAGTGCCATCAAAATATTAGCAAGCGCAAACCAATGGCCCCAAGCAACCAGTTCGTTTATTTGTTTACGTCTTGGTGATTCATTAAAAATCATATTGGTTGCTAATTCCCTTTAACTGCTCTTTTCAAAACATCACAAAACTGTTCAACCATCGCTTCTTTTTTTTGGGGAGCAACTTGTTGCGCAAAGATATTAGATAAGACATTGCCTAACACCATTAAAGATAAATCCCTGTTTGCGTTATTTTTTTCTAAGGCGACGAAAACGTCTTGCATAGCCGCTTCAAACTCTTTGTCAGAGTATCGGGATTGTTGTGGCATTAATCTGTCCTATGATTTTTGACGAAAAACTGGTTACAATTAACCAAGTTCAGAGTACGCATTATAATGGTACTCTATGTATTCACAAACAATTGTTTGTTAAATCTAAGTTTATTGTAGCGGTGCTTAAGGGTAAACTGCTACAAAAGCTAGACTGAACCACGAGTTTAGCACATTTAATAAGGTAGTCTTTTAAGTATATGAGTGCACTAATTCACCAATTTGTTGTTCATCGTTTAAATTTGTCTGACGATGGCAAGCTTCATTTTATTCCTCGTTCGAGCTGTTTTGAGGCAAGTAAAGAGATAGAGTCGTTAGCACAACAGCTTCATACAACGTTCAATAGCAAGCCTGGTAAGGGAGTTGGAGGATTTGTAGAGGAAAATGAAAATTCTTTTGCTGGAGATTTGTCGCAAGTATTACAAAGCGAAATGGATTTCCATGCATTTAGCGTAAAAAGTGGTGAGTTTTTACTACAAACCCTAGCTAAAGAGGAAATGGTAGAAACCGGATTTTTAATATTCAGCCAATATGAATATTTAGCCACTCAATATCTACTGATTGCGCTTATTGACACTAAGCAGCATGTTGCTGTGAATCAGCAAATGGATTTAGATTACAGCGACCACTTAGACTTTAGTAAAATGCAATTAGCTGTGCGTATTGATATTACGCAATGGCAAGTAACACCAGAGCAGTTCAGATATATCAGCTTCTTGAAAGGTCGCATGGGTCGCAAAGTCTCAGACTTTTTTATGCAGTATATTGGTTGTGAAGAGAAGGTCGACGTCAAGCAACAAAACAAACAACTTATGCAGAACGTCGATGATTATCTATCTCAAGAGCAATGCGATGCACATGAAAAAAATCAACATCGTGGCTCAGTAGCCAGCTACTTTAAAGAGAAGGTAATTGAGGGTGAGGATGTTACAGTGCGGGAAATCGCTCAGTTTTTACCAAAAGATGAAGATTCAGGTCAATCATTTGCTGTTTTTAATAATCAACAAGAAGTGCCATTAGAGGAGAGCTTCCAACCTGACCGCGCCGCTATAAAGTCATTGGCGAAATTCAGTGGAGCAGGGGGAGGCGTGACTATTAACTTTGATCGTCCATTATTGGGAGAGCGTATTTTATATGACCCGCATACAGACACATTGACAATTCGCGGTATTCCACCCAATTTAAAAGACCAGTTGCTGCGCGCAACAAAAGGAAGCTAATTGCTTATATGAAATTATTCGTAAACGATTTGACTGTCATGGATTTCTCTTACCTGTGCCCAAAACGCGGCATGGTGGGTGAAAGCTGGATTGTCGATATACTGCTAAATGGCGGATTGAACGAAGAGAGCATGGTGCAAGATTTCGGTAAAGTGAAGAAAGAACTCAAGCAGGTAATTGATGAGTATGTTGATCATAAATTAGTAGTGCCCGCTGAACATCCTTGCACCACAATTACCCATGATAGATCTCATGAGAGAGTTCAAGTCGACTTCTCTTATCATCACGAAGGCGCAGAAAACGCGCAAAGTTTGCATTTGTATTGCCCACCTGAAGCTTATGCTTTCGTGTATGCTGATGACGTAAATATGAGCTCGGTAACAGAGTATTTAAAAGAAGTTATAAAAATTCACTTGCCAGAAAATGTGCATTCTGTAGAGCTTTTCTTGCGGGAAGAGATTATCTCAACAGATTTTTATCACTATACTCACGGGCTCAAAAAACACGAAGGAAATTGCCAACGCATTGCTCATGGACATCGCTCGAAAGTGTTAGTTTTTGAAGATGGCAAAGAAAGCGAAACGTGGCAAAAATATTGGTCAAAAAGATGGGCTGATATTTATATCGGTACAAAAGAAGATTTAGTTTCACCTCTTCAGTTAAGTTTTCAACATGAAAATATTTCTGCAGATAAATTTCACTGTTTCAAATACGAATCATCCCAGGGTGAGTTTGAAATGGCGATAGAAAAAGAAGCATGTGAGATTATCGAAACCGATTCAACCGTTGAATGTTTAGCTCAATTTATGTTTGATGAATTAAAAACAATGTCAGACATGAAATTAGAAGTGAGAGCCTTCGAAGGTGTAGGCAAAGGTGCCATTGTTGCGGACGAATAAAAACGTAAAAAAACATCGGGGGTCTGGTGTTGATTTAAGCCTGTACGCCCTTGTTTATATCGGTATTGTATTTAATGCAAACGTGCTGGCGGAAAATAATAAAGCAGAGAAGTTCGGTGTATCCGCTTCGATAGCAACAACTAGTAATAACAAAACGACCAATGCTGCTCGTATAATCGGTCTAGCGTCGATTGATGTAAACTCGAAAGATAACCTTGAATTAACGTCCGCACTCGTTTTAAAAGGCAGTTTAACGCAAGGTGCGTTGATGCGTGGAAAATTAAGTAGTGGCAGCGTTGTGTGGCTTAATGGGAAAAAAATTAATATCTTAGCATCCGGCGATTTTGTTTTTGGTTTTGGCCGTGATGCTGATTTAACACAAAAACTAGAATGGCAATTACCGGGTCAAACTATCCGTAATCAAAAAACACTAAAATTGCTTAAACGCGAATATGCTATACAACGTATCGTAGGGGTTGATTCAAAGTATGTTTCTCCGTCCAAAGAAGTTTTAACACGTATACGCGACGACAATTCGCAGATAGCCTCAGCTAGAGCAACAAAATCTGACCTAAGTGCATTTACACAAGAGCTTATGTTACCAGCTAAAGGACCCGTTTCGGGGGTGTATGGCAGTCAGCGAGTATTTAACGGTGAGCCGAAGCGTCCGCACTTCGGTTTAGATATTGCGGGACCCGTAGGTACCGCAATTGTTGCACCAATAGACGGTGTGGTTACATTGGCTCACAATGACATGTATTACTCTGGCGGCACACTTATTATCGATCATGGTTTAGGGGTTTCATCAACGTTTATTCATCTGTCTTTGATCGATGTTAAGCAAGGCGATGTGGTAAAACAAGGTCAAAAAATAGCTGAAATGGGTGCGACAGGTAGGGTGACTGGTCCGCATCTTGACTGGAGAATTAATTGGTTTAAAGAACGACTAGATCCTGCGCTTCTAGTCGAACTTGCAGACTCTGCGCAATAGGCGATAATGCTAATCGTTAACTTTGCAAATGCACAACGATAGCGTGCAGATTTAGTAGACAAGCTCGCCGTCGTTGCGCAATCGTTGCTTTGGTAAAAGCGCTACTTGCGCAGTTCATTGACTATTCAGAGACTGAGCCCTGTATCCAAGCATCAAATACAATTGAGTCTTCAATAGTAAAGTAAACCGTGTCGTTAATAGCGGGGCGAATAGCTAAGGTTCCTTGAATTATACGGCCCTGTCGAAGTAATGTTATTACCACTTTGTCACCTTGTTGGTTGTCCAATAGTCGTTGCAAGTTGCCGCTATTAACTTGCCATTGACCCAAAGCAATCATCACATCACCTATTTGAGCTCCCGCTTGAACAATCGGTGAACCATCATGCATTGTTTGTAAAACAACGCCGCTACCTTGGTCTTTATAGGTTGCCCCTAATGCATGTTTGACTCTATCTTTATTAGCCTTACCACCTTTATCATCTGCTGATGCGCGGCTTCTCAAATTTAATTTTAAGCCAATACTGTGAACCATCGTGTCTAATGGTAAATCCATCGTCGTGTAAATGGCGATATTTAGAAATCCTGATACATCGATATTAAAGTGCTCTTTGCAGATCCTTTGAATTACATCGTTTGGTGTCCCAATATTTTTTAATCCATAATTTGACCAAAGTAACTGCATCAACTGGTCAATAGAGTAACGATTGTTGCTGAGTTGTCGCAGGGTAATATCAAGCGCCAAGGCAATAACTGCGCCTTTATTATAATAGCTAACGATATGATTATGTGAGGCAGCATCTTGCTTATAAAATTTGCTCCAAGCTTCAAAACTTGATTGCGTAATTGTTTGTTTATGTCGGCCCTGAGTTCGGTTCATGCGTGTTACATTCTCCCCCAGTATTTCGGCGTAACGTTGGGCGTTAATCAACTTAGTTCTGGCTAAACTTAAATCATCATAAAGACTGGTAAATCCTTCATATATCCAGAGTTGTTCCATATATTGCTCAGAACTTAAGTCGGGTAAAATCATTATTTCAGGTTTTATACGCTTAACATTCCAAGCATGAAAAAGCTCATGACTGCACAAACTCAAAAATTGTTGATACTGCTCCGGTATGATATCCGACTCACATCGCATAGGTAAATGGAATCTGGGGAACATAAGTGCAGTAGAAGCGCGATGCTCTAAACCGCCAAAACCGTCTTCACATAACAGCGTAATAAACCAATAGTCTTTTTCTGGCAAGCCATTAAATAAATCTAGATGATGTTTGCAAAGCGGTTTGAGATCACTGCAAATTCGTTCAATATCTGTTTCAGTTTTTCCTGAAAAGACTAAATGAAAACGAGTGCCAGCGACTTCAAATGTGTGTTTTTCAACAACACCCATTAGGACAGGGTGATCAATTAATTCTTGGTAATCTTCACACATAAAATAGTGCGTTGCACAGCCTTCAGACTCAACAATAGAGCGTTGTTTTAACGACGTACACAGCTGCCAATGGTTAGCTATTTGATTATTTACAATTTCAACTGATATTGGCGCTTTTGAATACGCAGTGAACTCATTTACTTCTAAAAAGGTGCTCGTGCCGTTGAAAAACGCATACTCATCAAATAAGTAAGCGCCACGCACGGATAAGTCAAAGGCGTAGACTTGATACGTGATCTGCAAACCGGACGACGCGTTGTCAACACGCCATGTTTGTTTATCAATTTGGCTGAGTGGCTGCTTTTCATTGCTCGGTGATCGCGCTTCTAGCAGATGAATGTTTTTACAAAAGTCTCTTATCATATAACTACCCGGGATCCATGCAGGCAGTGACAGATGGATAACATCATGCCGCGATGCTGGGATAGAAATTTTGACATTAAAAACGTGCTCGGTTAAATTTTCAGGTACGATGTGATAAGTGAGCGCGTGTGTCATGAATAGAGGCCTTAATTAGATTAGTGTTGCATTTGTCTTATATTATCATGATATCAATTACTTGTGTCCTAACAGCTAAAGAGAAAAAAGGAAGTTAAGTGAAACCGACCATATCCTCTGCGGATATTACTGCACTGTTGTGTTTGTTGCCAAATACTGACGCCGACATGCAACTGATTGCACACACCCAGCCCGTGCGTTTAAGAACGACTTACTTTGGCACAGATGGCGAGCAATGCTTGTTGTTTCGATATCCGGCATCAACAGAAACCGTCAGTACCACGCATTTAATCGTTCCCGATATGCAACTTGTTATAAGATACGTGCTTGATGAGCCCTATGGCGAGGTAGTTGCGTTTAAAGTACGTGTTTTAAAAGTAATTAATTCTCCACTAGCGATGGTAATTACAAGCTTCCCATCGGTATTACAAAAACTAGGACTGAGATCGCAGAAGCGCGCAATATCTGGTGTTCCCGTAGAAGTTATTTTAGATGAACAGGAAAACAAAGAAACTGAAGGATTAATTGTAGATATATCCAAAAATGGTTGTAAGTTATTAATCCCATCTAAAACAGTAATTCAGGTTATCCAAAATGATGAAAAAATTACGCTGTGCGTTGAATTAGTTGAAAGAACATTAGTACTTGCAGCTAAAGTTAAAAACGTGCGAATTGAAAAAGAGTTTCATGCATACGGCATGCAGTTTGAAGACTATGATAATGAGCTTGAACGTTTACTTGAGCGTTACATGATCACGTTGTAAACTATTTGTTAAGAGAAACCAAAGATATAAGAATAAAAATGATAAAGAGGTTTAAAATGCGCGAAGTAGAGCGACTAATTAATAAATATGGTGAAAGCCACACGAATAAAGCAAATATCATGATACATGCGATTGCTGTTCCTGCTATTTATTTTGTGACTATTGGCTTACTTTGGTCGATTCCGGTGCCTGAGTTCATGCAAATAATGAAAATCACCTTTGCACACGTCCTCGTAATCCCAACGCTGTACTATTATTTCAAATTATCTGGCCCAATTGGTGCTGCTATGACCTTGCTGACGCTGGTTGCTTTTGGTGTTATTAAATTGCTCGTTATGTTTCATTTGTCTGTTTGGATGTTTAGCTTAGCCTTATTCGTGGTAATGTGGATATTACAATTTGTAGGTCACCATATTGAAGGTAAAAAGCCATCATTTTTTGAAGACTTACGCTACCTATTGATCGGTCCTGCTTGGTGGTGGGTACATTGGCTAAAGAGAATGAAAATTAGCTACTAAGTAATTCAGTTTTTAATGTAAATAAGCGAAGAGCGGTAGCGACACATTAACAAAAACGCTTTTAGTAAGAGCGTTTTTCTATCAAGTTAAACGCGTTACTGTCATGTTCACAGGCTAAACATATTGCATATAAATAAGCGTCATGTGCGGGGCGAGGAGCGTCGACACCTGAGGTCAGTACTGCAATTTTATTTATAGGCATTTAAAACCGTTATTATTAATATAATCAGAATAACTGAACTTTCGGACCGGAGTAGGTGAGAGTGAAAAAAATTATTATTGTTGGTCTCGTTTTACTTTTATCAGGTTGCTCGACAAAATTTGTGTATAAAAATGTGGACTGGCTAGTGTACTGGTATGTTGA
>JBLHOI010000062.1:0-8937 GCA_047621375.1 Glaciecola sp. | reverse complement strand
GCACAATGTGGTTAGCCATTTTGTCGCAATGCACAAAAATACTTCCCGTATCCTTTAATAAATTGCGCATTTTGAGGATACGTTGGTGCAGGAACTCTGCGTAACTTGACTCCTGTTTCCAAATATCATCGAAACTGAACTCTTTAGTTCGCTGACGATTTTTAAGCTTATGTTTACGCTCAGTAAAAAACGGAGGGTCTAAATAAATCAAATCCACCGTAGAATCGGCGATTTCGTTCATTTTTTTTAAACAGTCACCTAACAATAGCTGGTTGGCTATAGTGATCATTTTAGGTCTGATTCTCCACTTGTCTAAAATATGTAACGCTGCGCGATGGACCATGGTACCTATGCGCCTTATATACAAGCAAGCATTTTAAAAAGTTGTTTATGCAAAGTTAACTCACTATCATAGAGCGACAAAAACAAGATAGAGCTCAGCTTTATGAAGTCTAGGTTAATACACGGTCCCGCGCTCAATAAAAGCAACGTCGATATCACTTTTAACAATAGGTGTGCAGGTTATTAATAACTCAATTACTGATAATCCAAATAGTCCGCCTAAGGGTGGTAATAAATTCACCGGCTGGCTTGGTGACTTTCTGCTTAGTGTTGCAGGTTGGAAATTCGAAGGGGAATTACCGCAGCATCCTAAACTGGTATTAGCTATTGCACCACACACCTCAAACTGGGATTTCTTTTTAGGTGTTAGCGTATTGTTTGCGCTACGAATTAAAATTCGTTTTTTAGGAAAACACAGCATTTTTGTGCCCGTGGTTAAACAGTTGCTTGGGTTAATTGGCGGCATACCCGTTGACCGAAAATCAGCTCATGGGATAGTTGGTGAAGTAGTAACTCAGTTCAACGCACAAGAAAAAATGATTTTAGCCGTTGCTCCAGAAGGAACTCGGTCGCCTAAGTTCCCTTGGAAAACCGGCTTTTTAGCTATTGCACATCAAGCGAAAGCCCATGTTGTATTAATTGGCTTTGATTTTGCGCGCAAACGCATTGTGTTTGGTCCTGTATTTTTGAGCGAGGGTAATTTCGATGACGATATGCTAAAGGTCTATCGCTTTTTTTCTACAATTACTGCCAAGTATCCAGAGAACGTCGTTTTTCCTAAAGACATGTAGCATTAGAAAAATAACAGTATGCTGCACATTGAATAACTGAAAGTGCGGCGCTTTTGGCATCAAATTAGCGCATATTTAGGGGCCAAATTGGCCATTAAGCGTGAGGCTTGGTGAACTTCAACAGATTAATCTGGCGGATAAAGTAACCGTCAGCTTCGCAAATAAAAAGGGCTTCAATTGAAGCCCTTAAACACACTAACTAAAACAACTTACTTTGATGGATTAATCAGGAATTTTTCACCCGTTTTCTTCGCATTATAACGCGCAATATTTGCAGGTTGCATAGCCTCTTCTAAACTGATCTCATCACTAAAATCCAAAGCGAAAGTCGTATTAATTTCATCAGCTACACGTTTATGCATAGCTAATACCTTCGTAACTTCCAACTTACCCAAGGAGCGCATTAGCAACCAACCACCGATCCCCCAAGTCATACCATATGCTCGGTTTAAAACGCTAGGCGAAAAGTCCAAGCCACCGTAGATATAAACTTGCTTGTTTTCAGCAGAACCGTAGGTGTTAAAGCCCCTTGCGTCTTTACTTCCAACTGCTTCCATTGCGGTTAAAATATCACTCACTAACGTACCACCACCAATCGCGTCAAACGCTAATGTTGCGCCGGTCGCATCAATGGCCTTGTAAAGATCCTTCTTAAAATTTTCATCGCTTGAATTAAGAACGTACTTTGCACCCAAGGCTTTCAATATATCGACTTGTTCTTGCTTGCGCACAATATTTACCAAATCAATATCAGCCTGAATGCATACTTTATTCAGCATAATACCTAAACTTGAAGCTGCCGCTGTATGTACTAATGCTTTGTGACCTTCCTGACGCATGGTCTCAATCATACAGAGTGCAGTTAACGGATTGACAAAAGATGATGCCGCCTGCTTTGCGGTTGTACCTTCATTGTGCACAATACAAGCTTGAACTGGTACACAGCAATATTCGCTGTACATTGCCCCTGACAGAACAGCAACTGTCTTACCAATTAAAGCCTGAGCCTGAGGACTATCACCTGCAGCAACAACCGTTCCTGCACCTTCATTACCGATGGGTAGTGTCCGGTCTATACGTGGTTTTACTCTTGAGAGCATGCCTTCATGCAACGGTGCTTTAAGCGTTTTATCATCGTTAGAAAAGATGGCTGCACGCAAGTCAGCAGGACCAAACATTGGCCACATATCGGATGGATTAATTGGCGCAGCTTCAATTTTAACAACAACTTCGTGAGGTTTTGGCTTAGGTATATCAACGTCAACTAACGAGAGTGAAAGTTCTCCCTTGGATGAAATAGTACTAAATAGTTGTTTAGATGTGGTCATTCGAATTTTCCTTTTAAAAGTGGTTAAGCCAATGGTTGTTGAATCAGAGAAAGGGTTTAGTTGAAAAGCGCAGGTTGAGTCATTTATAGCCATAGTGAAGCCAAATTCATAACGCTGTTCCAAAAAAAATGCACGAAACTATACTGAGTTTATGCCGAAAAAATAACATGCTGAAATGGCGCTGGCTAGTCACACAAAATGTTATATGACTATCACCAAGATCAATTTTAATTTTAATCTGCTTTAACTCGGCGTAATGAGTCAAACATTTTTAAAACCTTGACTAAGTAGGACACTATTTTAAACTGGCAGGATGCTCGTCCCCAAAATGTTTAAGCCTAATGTCACCATTGAAAGTAAAGTTTTCTAAAGAATATCTTGTTGTCGCACAAAACGTCTCAGGGAGAAATTTAAACGTACCCGTTTATAAGTTCGTCAGCAATGTACCTGGCCCTAAAGTATATATCCAAAGTTCAATTCACGGTGCAGAAGTTCAAGGAAACGTTGTACTCCTGCATCTTCTTAAAGAACTGCAAGGTGCTCCGCTGCGAGGAGAGATTACTTTGGTGCCCAACTGCAATCCAGTGGGCAGTAATTTAAAGTCGGGGGAGTATACACTCGGGCGTTTCGACCCGGTTAATGGCCAAAACTGGAATAGGGCTTACCATTACAATAAAGAGCTAATTTCTGAATTTGCCGATAAAATACAACCTGATATGGACATTAGTGAATTAAAGCAAGAATATCGCAGCAGACTAAGAGCTTCGATTGAAGAAAGGTTGAACAATGAGTGGGGGCTGGGACTCGCCGAGTGTTTAAACCTAAAATTGCAACTTATGGCACTAGAGGCGGATATCGTTTTAGACCTGCACAACGGACCTGTTTCTACGCGACACATTTATGTTCCCGAGTATGCGAGAGAATCAGCCAAATATTTCAATATTCCTCATGTAATCTTAATCAACAACGTGTTTTCTGGTGCTTTAGATGAAGCCACATTTTGTCCTTGGTGGTCTTTAACAGAGTCGTTAATGGAACGTTTCCCTGGTTCCGAGTGGGACTTTGGGGTTGAAGCGTTTACAGTGGAAATGGGCTCTCAAGAAATCATCGATTTTGACGCCGGCAAGGAGGATTCCAAAGGGATCCTTTCATATTTGTCATACAAAAAATGTTTCGTTACCCCCTTACAAAAACCCGAAAATATAACACGTTATGCCGTTTATCTAAGAGACTATAAAATAATGTATAGTCGTTTTGGTGGCATGGTCGAATACGTAGCAAAGCCCGGACAGTTTATCAAAAAAGGGGAGCTAATGGCGCGAGCACTCAATATTGATTTACTCGATGATGAGCAAGCAATTAGTTTGGTAAACGCCCCATGTGATTTGATACCGATATTGCACTTTCCATCTGCCAGTGTACTAGGCGGTACACAATTGTATAAGTGTTTTACCAATTACTTTGAAATTTAACTTTAAGGCACTGAGCCTAACTATAACTCAGTCTAATTAGCGTTTTAGAACAGACGTCAGTGCGTTAACGCAGTAATCTACATTCTTTCTATTGCTGCCGTATCCCATTAAGCCGATGCGCCAGGCTTTTCCTGCTAGTTCACCTAAACCGGCGCCAATTTCTAGGTCAAAGTCATTCAGTAATTGAGCCCGGATGTTGGCATCGTCGACCCCGTCGGGAATACCCACCAAATTAAGCTGTGGTAAGCGATAGGTTCCTTCAACCATAAACTCAAGACCTATATTTTCAAGGCCCGCTTTAAGTGCCAAGTGCATATCAGTATGACGCTGCCAAGCTGCTTGCAAACCTTCGTTGTGCAAAATCCGCAATGATTCATGCAAGGCATATATGCTATTTACCGGTGCGGTATGGTGGTAAGCGCGTTTTCCCCCTTGTCCCCAGTAGGCCATAACAAGCTCCATATCTAGGAACCAACTTTGCACCTTGGTTTTACGGTTTTTGATAACATCAACAGCTTGTTGGCTAAATGAAATAGGAGATAAACCCGGTACGCAAGATAAGCATTTTTGCGTGCCTGAATAAATAGCATCTATTTGCCATCCATCTACATCAAGTTCAATCCCGCCTAAAGACGTCACCGCATCGACAATGGTTAAACAGTCATATTGTTTTGCTAAGGCGCAAAGCGCCTTTGCATCGTTACGCACACCGGTTGATGTTTCTGCATGCACAAAAGCAACTGCTTTAGCATCGGGATTGGCTTTTAGGGCGTCCTCCAATTTATGCAGATCCGTTGGCTTACCCCAATCGTCTTGAACCATAACGGCGGTTGCACCGCAACGAGTGACGTTTTGCTGCATACGCCCACCGAACACGCCGTTTTGACACACGATGACTTTGTCGCCAGGTTCTAATAAATTGACAAAGACAGATTCCATTCCGGCAGAACCCGGAGCGGATACTGGCATAGTTAACTGGTTTTCAGTTTGGAAGGTGTATTGTAGTAATAATTTCACTTCGTCCATCAATTGAATAAACGACGGGTCTAAGTGACCAACCGTGGGTCGTGAAAGTGCATTTAATATCCGTGGGTCAACATCTGAAGGACCTGGACCCATCAATGTTCTAACCGGTGGAATAAAAGTATGAAATTGCGCTGTCATGAATTACCGAAGCCTTATTTTTTAATGTATTGCCCATACTACCTAGATCCTAGTATCCAACAAGGCATTGATAACCGAAATAAATAACATGAATGGTGAATGTGTCGAGTAATAGAACAGCACTCAACTTAAGTTTAATAAATTTCTTAAGAATTTAACGATAATAGTTGGCACTGCATCAGCGATCATTTATGGTCTAGGCAAAATAGTAATAATAGCTAGCATATAAAAAGTCACTCTTTAGCGGCTTTGGATGCATATAAATGGTTTAGGGATAATAATGAAGTTAAGCATTAATGCAACGACAGCAAGGCAAACTGCAAAGCAAGCACACACATTTTTAACATATTCAGTTGCAACGAGTTTACTTTTACTAATCTCCACATTTTCTGCAGGTATACTGCACGCAAAAGAAGCCGAGTCGGCAGCTTCAGCTAGTATAAAGCTAGACGGCATTGCGCATTCTCACTTTCAAGCAGAGGATATTTTCGAGCTAGAGTACGCAGATGATCCGCAAGTGTCACCTAATGGCAAAGAGATCGTTTACGTGCGCCGGTCAAATGACATTATGACCGACAGCACCCGTTCAAGTTTGTGGATTGTCGATGCTAAGGGTGAAAGCCATCGCCCAATTGTCTCATCCCAAAAGAATCATTATTCTGCCCGCTGGTCGCCCGACGGTAAACGTTTGGCTTTCGTTTCAAATTCAGAAGGAAGACCGCAATTGTATGTGCGCTGGATGGACTCGGGTCAAACTGCCTTGATCACAAACGTAGAGGCCTCTCCTTCATCTATCACCTGGGCACCTGATGGTACAACGATCGCTTTTACCATGAACGTTAAATCGGACGAAAAACCGTTTAAAGTGAATATGCCAGCAAAACCAAAAGGGGCCAAGTGGTCAGAACCATTTGAATATATTACCAAAGCCAGGTATCAAGCTGATGGTCAAGGGATACTCGACCCTGTATTCACTCAAATCTTCGTTGTTCCAGCGGAGGGCGGCACTGCTAGACAACTGTCATCCGGTAACTACCACCATCGCGGTTCACTGAGCTGGGGAGCTGATAGCCAACATATTTACTTTTCCGCTAATCGTTCAGATAACTGGGAGTATGAACCAGGTGAGTCAGATATTTTTGCTGTCGACATGCGCGGTAAATTTACTCAGCTGACCAAATCTGCTGGCAGTGAAAGCGACCCAAGCGTATCTCCTAACGGCAAATATATAGCCTACTCGAAACGCGATGATAAAAAGTTAGCGTATCGAAATACCTATTTACATGTAATGGAGGTGAGTGGCAAAAATGATCGGAATTTGTCAGCTGACGTCGATAACTCATTATCTAACTTTTATTGGAAAGACAGCTCCGGGCTCTACTATCAACAAATGCTCAGAGGCATTACGCACATTGATTATGTGACGCTTTCAAATGCAGCGCACAGCAACGTTACCTCTGGCCTCAGCGGCACAACATTGGGCAGACCTTATACCAGTGGTACCTTTAGTTATGCCAACAGTACTCTTGCATTCACCAAAGGAAGACATGACCGTCCAGCGGATATTTATGTGCAGCAAGACAATAAACAAAAACAATTGACGCAATTAAATGAAGATTTATTTGGCCATAAAACATTAGGCGCTATTAAAGAGTTCACTTACGCCTCATCAATTGACGGTGAGGAAATTCATGGTTGGTATATTTTGCCACCTGATTATGACGACACCAAAAAATATCCATTAATTACTGAAATTCACGGTGGTCCGCATTTGGCTTATGGCCCTCACTTCTCGGCTGAGTTGCAACGTATGGCCACAGAAGGTTATATCGTATTTTACAATAATCACCGAGGAAGCACTGGCTATGGCGAACGCTTCGCACTTTTGCTACAAAACAAATATTCGTCAAAATATGACTTTTCTGATCACATGTCGGGTATCGACGCACTTATTGACAAAGGCTTAGTTACACCTCAACGACTTTATATTACCGGTGGTTCTGCTGGTGGTATTGCTACCGCTTATGCTATTGGGTTGACCGACCGTTTTAAAGCTGCGGTGGTGGCGAAGCCGGTTATTAATTGGTTATCGAAGGTGCTTAGCGCAGACAGTGGTATGTATCAAATTCCTTATCAATTCCCGGGCATGCCGTGGGAAGAAGTTGAACATTATTGGGAGCGCTCACCGTTGTCATTAGTCGGCAATGTAGTGACACCGACGATGTTGATAACAGGAGTAGAAGATAAGCGAACTCCCATGTCCGAGACTGAGCAATATTATCAAGCGCTCAAGCTACTAAAGGTTGATACCGTGCTAGTTAAAGTGCCTGGTTCATCTCATAGCATAGCGAGCAGACCATCACGTTTAGTGGGTAAAATTGAGAATATTTTGGCTTGGTTTGAAAAGTACAATTAACGCAACATTGATTCGGATGATTATGCTTTTGAGCCTATCCTACTTCGCTCTAGTTGTGCATTCGGCTGAGCAAGTATCAGACAACCTTGATGATGTTGATAGTGCAGGTTCCCTTGTAGCACTAACGATGCAAAACATGGCTGGTAACATCGACAAACGAGTTGCTAGTATGGATTAGTTTGTCGTGGCGCAACTGGAGAGATTGCGGCATTAAATCAAGTAGATGAGAAGACGAGATATTCTAGGTCGGTACTGCTTTGTCAGCATGTAAACATGAAATTGGGGCCAGCAATTTTGAATACTCAGCTAATTCAGTCATACTCATGTCATCATTCGGGATCAAGTTGGTATTCCCTTAACACCATTAATAGCAGTGAAGATATAAAGATGCAAAAAACACTTATACTTACCGGCGGCAGTTCCGGAATAGGCCTAGCAATTGCGGCTAAGTTTGAAGCGAATGGATTTACTGTGTTCAACTTAGATATTCAACCTGGCATTCACGGCCAGTTTATTGAATGCGATGTGACAGATCATGCAGTTGTTTGCAATGTCATTGCCGATATTGCGAATAAACACAGCATAGACTTACTGATATGTAATGCGGGAAGACATTTTTCAGCAAATATTGAAGCCACGTCAGAAGCTGAGTTGGTGGCATTGTTTAACCTAAATGTGAAGGGTGCATTTTCAGCAACGCAAGCAGTGCTGCCTTCAATGAAATCGAGTGGCAAGGGCGTCATTCTTTATATCGCTTCGGAGCAAGCGCTTGTCGCGAAGACAAATTCGTTTGCATATAACCTAAGCAAACACGCATTAGCATCGATGGCCAAAACGACTGCTGTAGATTATGCAAAATTCAATATTAGGGCGAATGCATTATGCCCTGGAACAATAGAAACCCCGCTATATCACAATGCTATTGACCGATACTGCGAGCAAAGTGGCGCAGATAAGGCCGAAGTTCATGCTCAAGAAGCAGCAATGCAGCCATTAGGTAGGATTGGACAACCTGAAGAAGTAGCGGCTATGGCTTATTTCTTAGCGTCCGATGACGCTAGTTTTGTGACAGGTTCGTTACAAGTGATGGATGGTGGCTATACAGCAGGTTGATGTATGAAAAACATTATTGATCCTCACGTCCATTTATTTGATTTAGAGCACGGTAGTTATGACTGGCTAAAGCCTGAATTTCCGCCTGAATGGGCTGATAAAAAACGCATTTATAATAGTTACGATGATAGCGACTTACAAAAGCAGACCAGTTTTTCAATTGCTGGTTATGTTCATATTGAGGCCGGTTTTGACAATAAAAAAGGCCATCGTGAACTTATCAATGTAGAACAGCGAGCGAGTCTGCCGCAGCGCTCCATCGGCTTTATAGACATTACCCTTGAACCAGCGGAATTTATAACTGAATTCGC
>JBLHOI010000061.1:0-9006 GCA_047621375.1 Glaciecola sp. | reverse complement strand
AGAAAATTCAATATTCGTTACTAATGACGGTCTACTAGAATCAATGGCAACAAAAGGTCCTGGTGGACTAGAAAATAAGATACCTCGAAATCCATTAATAGAGGGGGATGTGCCGCCTTGGGATAATGATACTCCATCGGTTGTTATAACCTCTGAGCCATCGACTGACTTGGAACCTGTGCATCCGCCAGTACAAGTATATGCTGAAGATGAAGACGATATTAGTTTTGATGACGCTGATGATGCGCCGTTTGAGAAAACACCGAGTGCTTCACAAGAAGGTGTTCAGCAAGACGACGCTCAACACGACAATGCTGTTGAGCCCAAAGAACAAATAAAAACGACTGAGGTTTGGCAAGATACGCTAAATGCTGAGCAAGAAACTGAGTATGAGCCGTCTGAAGTTGCCTTAACGTACTCTGTTGAGGAAGACTTTGAAAGTCCGCCCCAAAAGCAATTTGTAGACATGGCAGATGAAATTGCCTCCATGTTTGGTCATGGCGTGAATGACCTTAGCAACGTTAAAGTCACACACCCCCAAATTGCACCCTATTTAGAAAATGGTGACAAGCTGCTGAGAGCCAAACAAATTAATAAATGGAGTGATTTTATTGAAGAGCTTGGCGTTGGTGGGTTGAATAAACAACTTTTGCTACAATCTAATTTGTTGCAGCACGGTGAACACTTTATTGTTCGTATAGATGAGCGTAACAAGCATCTTGACGAAGAGCAGCATCGCACCACTATTACAGAGGCATTGAATAAGTTCTATGGAAAACCAGTCGCCTTTGAAGTTCAGTATGGTGAGGTTGAGGAAACGCCTTTTAAGATACAACAACAGATATCATTAATACGTCACCAACATGCGCATAGTGTTGTACAAACAAATGATTCAATTCAAGAATTGATAAAAGCGTTTGAAGGGCGAATTATTGACGGCTCTATAAAACCAAGATAATAACGAAGCTATAATAATAAATATCAACAGAGTAAATTTGTAATTCTGTCTAAAATAATCAGGAGATGACAATGTTTAAAGGCGGCATGGGCAATATGATGAAACAAGCCCAGCAAATGCAGGAAAAAATGAAACAGGCACAAGATGAGTTAGCTACTTTAGAAGTAACTGGTGAGTCAGGTGCGGGCTTAGTCAAAGTTATAATGTCTTGTAACCATAATGTGAGAAGAATAGATATCGACGCCTCACTAATGGAAGACGATAAAGAAATGATCGAAGACTTGGTTGCCGCAGCAACAAACGATGCTGTTCGTCGGGTTGCAGAAATGAGCAAAGAAAAAATGGGTTCTGTTACCGGGGGCATGAATTTACCACCGGGCTTTAAGATGCCTTTTTAGTTTCATTTTCAAAAGCATAAAACTAAAAAAGCTCGCGCTTTATTGCTGGAGCTTTTTAGTTTTTGGCACCCCAGATGATATATTTTTCACACGAAATGCATATATTAGATGTGCTTACTTCAAAAGTATAAGCACACACATCTTACTCAAAAAGGCTTGAAATTTTACTTATGCAAGCTAACAAATTTATCACTTCATGTTATTATTTGATTTTAATATCTAAGAAGTTTTAAACATGTCATTTAGCCCTCTGATTAACGAATTGATTACAGCGTTGAAATGCTTACCAGGCGTTGGTGCAAAAAGTGCTCAACGTATGGCGTTTACACTGTTGGAAAGAAACCGCGATGGTGCTATGACGTTAAGCAGAGCATTGCATGACGCAATGGAACATGTTTCACATTGCGAACAGTGCAGAACGTTTACCGAAACACGTCTGTGTAAAATATGCGAAAACCCAATGCGTAGTGAAACCGGACAACTTTGTATTGTCGAATCACCACAAGATGTATTGGCGGTAGAACAAACCTCAGAGTATAAAGGTAGGTATTTCGTATTAATGGGGCATTTATCTCCCATTGACGGTATTGGTCCTGCTGAAATAGGCTTGTCTGAATTAGCCCAATTATTGGATAAAGAATCGATTCAAGAAGTTATTTTAGCCACTAATTCAACGGTGGAAGGCGAGGCTACGGCACATTATATTGGACAAATTTGCAGAGACAAGCAAATAACAGCAACCCGTATTGCACATGGTGTTCCAGTCGGTGGTGAATTAGAATATATTGACGGTAACACCATTAGTCACGCTTTTGCAGGACGAAGACAAGTCTAGACCGTTTTATTCTCGGTACTTACCGACAATAACAAAATTATTTTTGGTTTCATTTCGTCTTTTCCCTTGAAAATAGCTTCTTGTGTCCTTACATCTCTCTTCAATAAACGCTTTTTATGATGGCATTACTCACTTTTCACTTGTAGAAGAGTGTTTTAGGCCACTTGGCTTCACACAATAGAAAACAAAGTAGGAGATACTTGGCTATGGCTGAGACAGTCCAACAAGAAACCCATGGATTTCAAACTGAAGTAAAACAATTGCTTCAACTGATGATCCACTCACTTTATTCGAATAAAGAAATCTTTTTAAGAGAGCTTGTATCTAATGCAGCAGATGCGGCCGATAAGCTTCGCTTTAAAGGCCTTTCCGACGGTGGTCTATATGAAAGTGACCCTGATCTGAACGTTAGAATTAGCGTGGATAAAAAAGCGGGCACACTGACCATATCCGATAACGGAATTGGTATGAATAAAGAAGAAGCGATTGCCAACTTAGGTACTATTGCTAAGTCTGGAACTGCAGATTTCTTTAGTAAATTATCAGGCGATCAAACCAAAGATTCTCAACTTATTGGTCAATTTGGTGTCGGTTTCTACTCTTCATTTATTGTGGCTAGCAAAGTGGTAGTCAAAAGTCGTGCTGCCGGGGCTGACAAGTCTGAAGGCGTTCGCTGGGAATCAGCTGGAGAAGGTGAATTTTCGGTTTCTACCATTGATAAAGAAACTCGCGGTACTGAAATTACCTTATTTTTGCGTGATGATGAAAAAGAGTTCGCCGATGATTGGCGTGTGCGTTCAATTATTACTAAGTATTCTGATCATATCAATATCCCGGTACAAATGTTCAAGGCAGAAGTGCCAGAAAGCGACGGCGAAGGCGACGAAAAAATACCAGCAGTTCCTGGTTATTGGGAGTCAGTTAACAAGGCGACAGCTTTGTGGACACGCGAAAAATCAGACATTAGCGATGAAGAATACACTGAATTTTATAAGTACGTATCGCATGACTTTGCCAATCCAATAAAGTGGTCACATAACCGTGTTGAAGGCAAAACAGAATACACAAGCTTATTGTATATTCCAGCTAAAGCGCCGTTTGATATGTGGAATAGAGACCAATCCCACGGCTTAAAACTGTATGTTCAACGTGTTTTTATAATGGATGATGCTGAGCAATTCATGCCTACCTATTTACGTTTCGTAAAAGGCCTATTGGATTCAAACGATTTACCATTAAACGTTTCTCGCGAACTTTTACAAGACAACAAAATTACCCAATCAATTCGTCAAGGTTGCACCAAACGTGTATTGCAAATGCTTGAAAAAATGGCGAAGAATGACGTCGAAAAATATCAATCGTTTTGGGCTGAATTTGGTAATGTTGTTAAAGAAGGCCCTGCTGAAGACTTCGCTAATAAAGAGAAGATTGCAGCATTACTTCGTTTCTCTTCAACGACAGACGAGTCAGGCGTGCAATCAGTTTCGCTTGAAGATTATATTGGCCGCATGAAAGAAGACCAAGAGAAAATTTTCTATGTGACTGCTGACAACTACCAAGCTGCCAAAACAAGTCCGCATTTAGAAATTTTCCGCAAGAAAGGTATCGAAGTTTTATTGATGGGTGAGCGTATTGACGAATGGTTAATGTCACACCTAACGGAATTTAATGAGAAACAGTTCCAGTCTATCGCAGGCGCTGACCTAGACTTAAGTGACTTAGACGACGAAGAGTCTAAGAAAGCTAAAGAAATTGCTGAAAAAGAAGTTGAAGGCATTCTTGAGCGAGTTAAAACAGCACTAGGCGACAAAGTGGAGAATGTTAAGTTTACTCATCGTTTAACTGATTCCCCAGCATGTATTGTTGCCGACGAAAACGGAATGACAACACAAATGGCTAAACTGATGGCTTCAGCAGGCCAGCCTGTGCCTGACACGAAGTATCATTTTGAGTTAAATCCAGAACATCACCTAGTGAAGTTAATGGCTAACGTGCAAGAAGAAGAGCAATTTAAGCTGTGGTCTGAAGTTTTATATGATCAAGCGGCATTATCTGAGCAGGGTAGTTTGAAGGATCCTTCGGTTTTTGTAAAAAACTTAAATGGTCTTCTGGCTAGTTTAGCTAAGTAATAATGAAGAGTCTGATTTTAGATGCACCTCTATCGGTGCTTTTATAGAGATACATTGAAATAGTGAAAGCGAGCTTAGGCTCGCTTTTTTATTTATAAAGTAAATAGGCCTTTTGTACGGCTATTTTGTCGACAGTTCGAGAGAATTATCCGCTATTAGTCTTAAGTTATGATTTTTAACACTAATTTGACTTGTGAACTGGGAGCCTAAGTTGTAATCTTTGCTTATTTACAATTTACATTAATTTGTTGGAGGATGCTTAATGCGCATCATACTACTCGGCGCACCGGGCGCTGGAAAGGGAACACAAGCTCAGTTTTTGATGAAGAAGTTTGGTATTCCACAGATTTCTACTGGCGACATGTTACGTGGGGCTATCAAAGCCGGCACTGAAATGGGACTTGCAGCTAAAAAAGTAATGGATGCTGGGAAACTGGTTTCTGACGATATTATTATAGGTTTGGTCAAGGAACGTATCGCACAAGAAGATTGTGCGAACGGCTTTCTGTTAGATGGATTTCCACGCACTATTCCCCAAGCTGACGCGATGAAAGACGCCGGTGTTAAGGTCGACCATTGTATCGAGTTTGACGTGCCAGACGACGTTATCGTTAACCGTATGAGCGGTCGTAGAGTTCACCCAGACTCAGGACGTGTTTATCATACTACTTATAATCCGCCTAAAACCGATGGTAAAGATGATGACACTGGTGACGATTTGATTGTTCGTGATGATGATAAAGAGGCCACCGTGCGTGATCGTCTTGCTATTTATCACGATCAAACTAAGCCGCTAGTGAATTATTATCAAACCGCAGCAAATGATGGTTTATGCCATTATCACAAGCTTGACGGCACGAAAACCGTGGGTATTGTTAGTGGTGAATTAGAAAAAATCGTTAGTTAGAAATGGTTGAGGGGCTGCCATGGTATTGCAGCCCTTTTTAGTCGCATAAGCTAAGCTAGTGTCGATATCTATCTTAATTTTTTACAAAGCAGCTTTAAGTATATCGGCAATTTTTTCAGCGATCATGATTGTCGGTGCATTAGTATTTCCACCAACAATATTTGGCATCACAGATGCGTCTACAACCATTAGATTGGTAATACCTTTTACATTTAGATTAATATCAACAACCGCCAGTTCATCTCCTTCAATACCCATTTTGCATGTTCCCACAGGGTGATAAACGGTTTCAGCGTTATTTCTTAGATAATCGATAATCTGCTCATCGGTTTGCACCTCCGCACCAGGTTTCCATTCAGTTGCAGCATCTCCCAAGGGAGCAGTGTTGCTTATTTTTCTGCACCACTTAAAACCAGCAATCAAGGGTTTTATATCATCTTCATGAGAAAGGTAGTTCGGACGAATATCAGCTTGTAGTTCTCCGTCGATTTTTTGCAATAAAATTTCGCCTCTACTTTTTGGGTAAAGGTTACAAAAATGGATAGTAAAACCGTGCCCCCAGGGTGTTGAGCGACCATGATCTATGAGTAAAGCGGGCACAAAATGCAGTTGTATGTTAGGTAACGTCATCTCAGGGGTCGACTTTAAGAAAGCACCGCCTTCGGCAATATTTGAAGTAAACATGCCTTCCTTGTGCAGCCAGTAATTAAGTGGCTCCAACGCGTTCTTTAATAACGCAGGAACAGATAAACCGTATGATTGTCGGGTCTGAGTTTTGAATAATATAGTGCCGTCCAAATGATCTTGTAAGTTTTGGCCAACACCGGGTAAGTGCGCTTTTACTGCAATACCTAACGATTGCAGGTGGTCAGTATTACCAATTCCTGATTGCATTAGTATCTGTGGGGAGCCTATAGTGCCAGCACTTAAAATAACGCGTTTTCTAGCAAATAGAAATTGTCTGGTGTTATTAGCAACAACTTCAATTCCGGTTGCTGTATTACCGTCTAAAATAACTCTTTTGACTTCAACGTCGGTCATGATATGCAGATTAGGGCGTGCTTTTATATCATCACTCAAAAAGCCTTTAGCGGTGCTGCATCGCGACCCATTGCGTTGAGTCACTTGATATATACCCACACCCTCTTGGTCTTGCGCGTTGAAATCAGCAGATCCTGCGAGACCATTAGATACCGACGAAGCCACGAAATCATGACTTAGAGGATTTATATGCTTAAGGTCTGATACGCTTTGGCATCCACCTACAGAGTGGAAATCTGATTCGCCTCTGGAATTATCTTCACTCTTTTTGAAATACGGTAAAACATCATTCCAAGCCCAGCCAGTTAAACCAGACGCAGCCCAATCGTCATAATTTTGTGCTGCTCCACGGATGTAACACATGGCGTTAATTGAGCTAGAACCGCCCAATGTTTTACCTCTAGGCCAAAACATTGGTCGGTCATTTAAATTAGCTTCTGAGTGGGTATGAAAGCCCCAATTGATTGACTTCATGCTGGCTATTGCAGCAATGCCAAAAGGAACGTGTATAGCCAAGCTGGTGTCTTTTGGACCAGCTTCAATGAGGCATACAGATAGTTGAGGATTTTCAGACAATCGGTTGGCTAGTACTGCACCGGCGGAGCCAGCGCCAACTATAATAATGTCAAATTCAGTCATAATGCGTCACGTAGTTAATATTATAAGTTGAATATTAACACTATTTTTACAACTGACCAGCCCATTCGTCAACTATTCTTATTGTTTGAGTCGGTTACCAATCTAGCTTAATAACGGGGTTCTCGGTGGTGCTGTTAAGACCGCACATTTCTTCATAAGGAGTACTCTGCTTCAGCCAAACATTTTCGAATTTTTGTCCTTCGACTCTTAGTTTGATATTGTTTATGCTTTGGAAGGATAATGTTTTGCTATATTTATCTAAAAAAAAAGTCTCGATTTTTGTTTCACCAGTGCCCGCTATGTAAACACCACCTTCAATCGATTCAATAAACAAATTCATATTTGATGCTCCTACTATTTACACTTTTAAACGACCCGTACGAATAAAGGATCACCGTTATTTAAAGAGAAACGGTGGTCAAGATGCATTTACAGCTTAGTGTTTGCCTCTCCACCAATGTTCTCGGCATATTGGAAAGCCTAATTTTTCTAACTCATGGCGTAAAATCACCATATCATCAGCATTTAGAAATTGACCAATTTGCACTCGTTTTATACCATTATGTAGCGTGATTTTTGGTGTGTGCCAGTTACGGTCAGTTTCAGAATAATAAATATCAGTACCGAAACGAGGCAACGATTCTGATGACTGTCGACGGTCAATACCCATTTCGATGGTGATTAGTTGATCTGTAAATGTCACTATTTGTTTTAAATATGTAAAGCGCGTTACTTTGTACATTAACAGCGCAAATAAGCCGACTTCCATCCCTGCAAAGGGCAGAACGACCCATGCACCAACGAATGTCCAAGCAATTGCAATTATCATGACAACAGCAACCATGAGTGCGATAATCCATTTTGCTTCAGCCCACGTAAGAGAACGATTGGGTGTGAGCAACATGGCCACTGCATTTTCATATCTTTCTAACTGAACCATTTTTCACTGCTTGAATGAAGTTGTTTGACAAAGACTATCTCTCTTTTTAGCATTTATTAACACTCTTTATTATTGGCGAGTAGCATTGTTAACCATTTTTCAACGTATTTTTAGTAGCCATCCATATAGAGCCACTTTGGCCGCTGTTTGGATTGTACTCATTTTTAGTATTCCTAACAGTTTTCAGATCATTTTTGATTATATGGGGTTTCTTTTTGTGGGGATGATGGGGGCTATTTTTGCCAACTCAACGGGTGCCGGTGGGGGCGTTGTCTTCGTTCCGTTTTTCAATCAAATCGACATGCAAAATAGCGCAATCATCGCCACCAGTTTTGCAATTCAATGCTGCGGAATGACTGCTGGGGCCTTAACTTGGCATCATCACCGCCAGTCTCTTTTTGTTGATAGCAATGCCAATACGGAAAAAAACGTGAATGAACGCGCTCAGTGGTTTTACGTTAATAAAGGATTGTTAATTACAATCCCATTTTCAATATTGGGGATCCTCACCGCTCAATTTGTCTTAAGTGAATATACACAACAAATGCAAACTTCCTTGCATGTCGCTTTTGGTGTGTTTTCTATTTTGCTCGCTGTTGCGATATTTGGTTCTATTCCTCTGTTACGTAGACAAAAATCAGTGACAATTTTGTTACCAATTGATGTGCTAGTGTTAGGTGTTGTTGCTTTTATTGGCGGTATTATTACGGCATGGTTGTCGGTGGGAGTAGGTGAGTTGGTAGCTGTATACCTAATTTTGCGTGGATTTAATGTAACTTCAGCGATTGCGTTGGCTGTTATACTTAGTGCATTTACTGTTTGGTCCGCAATATTTAATCATTTATTTATTACCCAAGCTATTTATTGGAATATATTATTGTTCGCCGGCGCTGGTGCAATTATAGGAGGCATTATTGCAAAGCGGGTCGTTCTTTATTTTTCGGTTGTAAAGTTGAAATTATTTTTCGCGACTTGGGTTTTTATTATGGGTACTGCGAGCCTGATCACTTGATCTATCCTGATCTTTAGCAGGATGCAATTCAGGCTCTATAATTTTTTTATTTCCTACCATTCTCCTGCGTTCACGTTCATAGTCATTAAAGGTTTTTTCATAACCTCGTAAACAGTCCTCTCTAGCTTGACCCTCAGCCATACGCCC
>JBLHOI010000060.1:0-9040 GCA_047621375.1 Glaciecola sp. | reverse complement strand
TCGACACTTCTCGTCGAAGCAGAAGCTGTTTTAGAAGAGTGGCGCGATATCAAAGCAACCAAATACTGCACAGAATCACCTGAAAGCCCTGACTAAGAAATATGCCCGGATCCCCGCGTGGCTATTGACCGCTAGAAATACATAAGATTACACATGAGCTAATTTTGACGCTGCTTGGCAATCTTTTAGTAAGGAAATAAATTTCGCCGCATCCCTATCAATTTCGTTGGTCGAAATAAAAATATCATAGCCTAATTGACTCCGGAGTTTCTCCATTCTGTTACCAAACATCGCAGATACGCCTTTAATCGTTTGACCACTAGCCCGTAAAAACTTTTCATCCTCAATCATATCTGCACCATAACATTTGCCTGATGGACAATTCGGATCGCGATTTTGCATAGTCAATGGACGTTGTTCCATCAATAAATAAGTAATTAATCGCGGTGAAATCTCATCAAGGAAAGTGTCTGCATCGCGCAATTTAAAGCCAATCATTTCTAGTTCAATCTGCTCTACGCCTTTGGTGATTCGGGGCACATCAATACGTTGGATGTTTTCCCATGAAATACGCCACTTACCACATCTGTGATAGTAAATGATATGGTCGCGAGTTAACTCAAGGCTGTGTTCAGGCTCTTTAAATTTGAAAAAACCAATGACGAGGCCAACAATACCCCCACTAATGATAAATACGCCCGGAAGAAAAAACATCGGCGGCAGCAGCAGACACATAACGGTTCCAGTAGCAATCAAACCAAACCCAATTAGAATTGACGTCATTGCATTGTGTGATGATGCTGCTTTAATAAAAATTGATTCAGACTCGGATTTAGTTCCAGACATATAAATAAAATACCAACATAATTAAGGCCCATAGTAATATATAACGTGAACGGCGGCAAAAAGCACAATCTGTTTGCCACCATTGTTTAATTTGTTGGAGAAATTTAGGCATTCGTTGTCTTGTGCGCTCGTTTTTGCAATTTTCTAGTACGTATTCTACACATCATTGCAATGATTGTCGGAGTGAAGAATAATGACAAGATGACAGAAAAACCGACACCACCTGCTAGCACAACTGCAAGCGGCGGCCAGAAAGAGCCCTGAGAAAATAACAATAATGGGATTAACCCTCCCACAGTGGTGAACGTTGTTGATAAGATGTGACGACTGCAGCTCATCGTTTCTTCGACAATGGCCCTAGTATCTCCACTTTTAGCCTTAGCATTGCCATTAATAGCGGCTATGACAACGATAGAACCGTTAATCGCTACGCCAATCAAACCGGCGCTACCTAGCAAAGGATTGAAACCGATGGGCAAGCCCGATATCCATAAACTGAGCATGCCTAGTCCAACAGATAATATAGCCACTATTGCTATAACAGCAGCGAACCTTACGCTATTAAAGGTAAGAATTAATACCGTAACCATAAGTACTAATAAGACAGGTGCATAAGTCGCTAGTTGACCCAATGCTTGCGCTTGTTCATCTGCATCTCCCGCCATTTTGAGTCGATAGCCTTTGGGCAGAACAAAATCTCCATTTTCTAACAACTCTCGCAGTTGTTCACTTGCATCGATAGCCGGAACTCCCTGCAATAAGAAAGCTTGTATCTTGTTAACTCGTTCACCGTCCACTCGAGTGATACCACTAATACTAGGCAGCAGAGTAAATTCACCTAAGGCACCAACACCGATACTTGCGTTGTTTTGAATCAATGCTTGGTTACTTAACGGCATCGCGTCAAGTTCTTTGAAATCACCGCGTTGCTGGTCGTTGACTCTCACTCTAATTGGCAGCTCCTCGGTGCCTTGTAACACCGACCCACCCGTGCTTCCAGTTAAGGCTAGTTGAAGTTGCTGGGCAATATCGGTTAATGATAGCTGGGCAATATATGAGTTATTTTCAGATACGTCATATTGAAGCTCTGGCTCGCCGGTGGTAATTGTGGCGATTGTTTGAGTAATCCCAGGAACTTTGCTCATTTGAAACCGAACTTGTTCTCCTAACGCGTTGAGCGTGTCGATGTCTGGTCCAAATACATCCACTTCAATTGGTGCTGGTATTGGTGGACCTTGTCCAAACGCTCGTACTACTATTCGTGCATGTGGATAAGCATCTTGCAATTCATATTGCAGTTTGGGTATCAGTACTGCCGCTTCGGAAATTGAATTGGTGGTAATAACAGCATTTGCAAATTCTGGTGAATTATCTCGTGACATCAATTGATTATAGTAGATAGAAGGTGTGGAAGCGCCTACTAACCAAGTAACTTGTTGTACTTCTTGTTTATCTCGAATGAGTAGGTCAATACTTTGAGCCACTTTTTTGGTCTCACTAATTGGTGAGCCATTTGGTAACCACACGTAAATTTCAAACTGGTCTCTGTCTGCGCTTGGAAAGAAAACGCTCGGCAATTGTTGCGACAGAACAAAGCCAGATAAACAAAAAATAACGATCACAGACAATACAGTAACAGGTTGCTTAATTACCCTACCTAATAGTCGCGAAAATTGATAAGACACCGCAGGCATTTGCCAACCGCGGCGGTACCAAGCATGCTCACTTGTGGCGTCTCTGGGTAGGTACCTCGCTGCTAACGCAGCGATAATTGTGAGTGAAATGACTAACGAACCTAGCAATGCCATGACGACGCTGATCGCAATAGCGCCAATAAAGTCACCAATATTGCCTGCCAATAAAAAAATAGGCATAAAACCTAACACCGTTGTTAACGTCGACGCTAATAAGGGAGAGAATAGATGTTTCACTGATTTTTCAAGCGCTTGCAATCGTGTGAGGCTGTGATCAAGCAGGTTTAATCTAATTTCATCCGTAATTACTATCGCATTATCAATCAATAGGCCAATCGCAATAATAATTCCAAAAATAGACATTTGATGAATTTGTTGATCAAAGAAGCTCAGGGAGAAAATCGCAAACGCGGCACATAATGGTAAAGCAAGACCAACTATCCAACTTGCTTTGGCTCCCATAAACACGAGGATAACCAGCATCACAACCACGGAACCAAGTAATAAATTTTCGGTCAAATCTCGCAGTCGCGCCTCTGTATATTCATTTTGTTCGAACACCATATTAGCTTTTACAGTGCCATCAAACTCATTATTAAAATCTGTAATTCTTGCTTTAACCGCTTCCGTCCATTGGTCAACCCGCACTGTAGTTTGCATGCGAGCAGCAACAAATATCGTGCGCCTGCCATCGACAATCGCAAACTCACGCTCAGGTGTTTGCCAAGATTGCTCGATGCTCGCTACATCAGCTAGCCGCAAATAACTACCGTCGGCGGCAACTAGCGGAATATTCGCAATAATGTCTAAATTTTCCAACGGTTCGGCTACTTGTACTCTGATGTTTTTATAGTCAGTTCTTAGTATTCCCGCAGGCAACTTAGAATCCGCTGCGCGTATACGCTCACTCACTTGGCTAATACTCAAACCTACCGAAGCTAATGCTTGAGGGTCTATCGCAACTAAAACCTCTTCTATTGGATTACCATACAAGCGCACAAGTTCGGTGCCTGGTACGTTACGTAACCTGTCCACCAGCTCACTAGCAAGCCTTCCAGAGACTGACAATGAGGTCGCTTTGGGGATCTCCGCATCGATGGAAATTAACATAGTAAACGCAGTCGCTCCGCGCTTATCCTCTAAAATTGGTTTACTTGCACCTACAGGCAACCTTAGTGACGCATTCTCTAGGCTATCCCTGATTTTTGAAAATATTTGCTGGTTGGTTGAGTTGTCTACCCAATCTTGCAATTCAACCACTACGCTGGAGAAACCTGCTTTTGATGTAGACTTAATTTCCTTAATTTCATATAACTCGCGCAGTTCATCTTCAAGCACGTCAGATACTAAGGCTTCAACTCGTTCAGCTGAGGCACCAGGATAAGATGTAAGAATGATGACATTACGTAAATCGATGCGCGGATCTTCCAGACGCGGCAAAGTTGCCACGGCCGATAAGCCAGCTACGAGAATAATAATAATGCTTAAAGCAAGCAAATGTCCGCGACGAAAGAAAGTCGTATACCAAGACGGAATAGGCTGTGCATTCGACATTATTTAATTTCTCGCCGTATTGAGCAGATGGATATTTGTTACCAATTGGTTAGGCGTTAATCGGTGCAATCCAGATACGACTAGCAACTCACCTTGCACTATAGCGCCTGATACAAATGCACGGTCTTGCTCCATATATTCCACATAAACACTGCGGGCTTGAATAACTTGAGAGCCGCTTGACTTATCGATGACAAACAAGGTCCACAATCCCCTAACTCCGTTGGATAGAGCACTAATAGGGATCCATGCACCCTGCTTTTGCATTTGTACGTCGACTGATAGCGACACGAGATCGCCAGATATAAGGTAGCGTTTTTGTGCTACTTGAGGGTCTATCTTGAATAAAGCATCTACAGTTCGGGTTGCTTGATTTCGTTGTTTTGCCAAAGAAATTAATATTGAAGGTAATGTTTTACCTGCATAGCTCAATGCATAAGATTGACCTAAATTCAATACTAAAGCAGACTGAGTTGGCAGTCCTATTCTGGCTTCTAAGTCCAGCTCAGCGATTAGCGAAAATACAGGCTGTCCCGAACTCACCACCGTTCCTGAATCTAATAGTTGTTGCACCAGCTGACCGTCAAAAGGCGCTACTAACGTCGATTTCTGAAGTTCGACGCCAAGGCTTTCATGTTTAGCTATTACTTCATTCACTAAGGCATTGGCCGCATCTAAACCAGCCATCGCCTCGTCTAATCTCTGCTCTGGCTCCAAGCGTTTCTTGACTAATTCAGCAGTTCGATTTGCAGATAAGCTAGCTAGCCTTGCATCTGCTTGGGCTCTTAATAAAACGGCATCTAGCTCTTTCTTTTGAGCGAACAATCTTTGTTTATCTAAAGTTGCTAAAATCTGACCTTTTCTGACTTTTTCGCCTTCAACAGCATGTATTTGCTCAATCACGCCGGAAAGTTCGAAAGCCAGATGCGCTTGTTGCGCAGACTCAATTAAGCCGTACACTTTTCGCTGTTTTGTGTAGGCTGATTGGATAGAAATTACTTGTACATTTACTTTTGCATCTTCAATAACCATTGATTGTTCATCTGCAAATGCAACTGCCGCTTTATCACCTGAAAATAGGATCAGGATAAGCAGCAATAGGAAACTGCCAATACAAAGAGATAGGAGGGCGAACTTACCTTTCTTTTCGAGCTGATGGCGATCAGTAAGCTTGAACTCACTTGCTTGCTCTGCAGATACATCTGAGATCACAGCATTATTGTCAGCGGGACCTTTATTGATACTCATAGATTAAAATCCAATGCTAAAAAAATGTCATTTTTGTGCTACTTATAGCTTACTCTCACCGTTTTTACACATCGTGAGAAGGTTAATTTCTGCTGGATATTAGAAACTGACTATCTAGGACAGCTCCCAGCGCCATCTCATGCTAAAGCATAAATACTAGACCGTCTAGTATGATTACTGGCAATATGCTAAATTAGATCCTAGTTGCAATATTTTCATCTTTATTGCTGAACAATTCATATACCATTATGGAGCTTATGACTATTTCATCTACCCCTGCTAAAAAGTTACTAGAGCAAAGCAAACCGAAGATGGTAGGCCGGCCCAAGAGTAGCGAAAAACGCCAGCAAATTTTGCATCACGCAGGAGAGCTATTCTTGCAGCAAGGCTACGATCGTACCTCTATGGATGCTGTTGCTAAACAAAGCGGTGTTTCCAAACAGACCGTTTATTCACATTTCCAAAATAAGGACGTGTTGTATAATGCGGTAATTGAAAGTAAATGTGAGGAATATCGGATTGAAGAAGCTGCGATTTGTATCGACTCTAATCCGCTTGGCGATATTCTGCTTTCCATTGCCTTTAACTTTATTCAATTACTCAACGATAAACGCGTTATCGCCATGTATTGTGTCGTTATTGGTGAATCAAAGAATAACTTACATCTAGCACAACTGTTTTATGATGCAGGGCCAGCACACAGTATTAATTTGGTCAAAAACTTACTAATAGAACACCCTGAAAGTAAGTTAGTAGAGTCTGATGCAAAGGAACTTGCTACGGATTTTTTCAATCTTTTGAAAGGCAATTATCATATGCGCAGTATGCTTGGATTAGCTTACAAACAAGACCAATCAGAGCTGAAAGCTTATGCAAGCAAGGTCGTTATTAAAACCCTCAAAATTGCCGAATTGTTCAATTAATCGAGCAATATAAAGTCGATAAAAACTTGTGCAACAATACTGACACTTTTCAATTATTTTTATAAAAATTTAGCGCTTTAATCTGCCATTGTTTGATAAACTCCAATGCAGTTAATATTTCACTGATAAAGGCGCTGTTTTGATGACTCAATTTACCGGTAATCACGTTTTAAGTGTCGCGCAGTTTGACCGAGAAGCCATAGAGAAAGTCTTTTTGGTAGGCGACAGCATGTTACCTTATGCGCTGCGCAAAAAACGTACACAAGTTCTCGAAGGTGCGATCTTAGGTAATTTGTTCTTCGAACCTAGCACAAGAACCCGAGTAAGCTTTGGCACTGCATTCAATTTGCTTGGAGGCGAGGTTAGAGAAACTACGGGGATGAGTAACTCAGCATTAGCCAAGGGCGAGTCATTGTATGACACCGCTAGGGTGCTCAGCGGTTACTCCGATATAATCGCGATGCGCCACCCACAAGAAGGCTCTGTAGCTGAGTTTGCTGAGGGCAGTCGAGTGCCCGTTATAAACGGTGGGGATGGTGCTAACGAACATCCAACTCAGGCATTACTTGATTTATACACTATCGAAAAAGAAAGGAAGTTCCACGGTGAAGGGATTGATGGCTTAAACATTGCCATGATTGGCGATCTTAAATACGGGCGCACCGTACACTCTCTATCAAAGCTATTGTGCTTGTACAAAGATCTACATTTTACGTTTATTTCACCGCAAGAGTTAAGTATGCCCAGTTACATTTGCGATATGATAATTAATGCAGGTCACAAACTAACAATAACTGAGCACTTAGAAGGGAGTTTTAATGCAGATATTTGTTATCAGACTCGTATTCAAGAAGAGCGTTTTCCATCGCAAGATGAAGCAAATAAATATCGCGGAAAATTTCGCTTGAATCAACAGACATATACAAAACATTTTCAATCAAAAACTGTCATCATGCATCCTCTCCCTAGAGACTCCAGAGCGGAAGCAAACGAACTTGATAACGATTTAAATCTTAATCCTAATCTGGCAATTTTTAGACAAACTGATAATGGCGTCTTAGTCAGAATGGCATTGTTTGCCCTGACATTAGGCGTTGAAGACAAAGTCTCCAATTTCGATAGACCCGTACATTGGTACAGCAATAAAGGCCAAAGCTAACTATGACAACTCAATCAGAAAAACTTTTCGCACGAGCTCAAATTACGATTCCTGGCGGCGTAAATTCACCTGTTCGCGCATTCAAAGCAGTAGGCGGGACTCCTAGATTTATCAATAAAGCCGATGGCCCCTACATGTGGGATGTAGATGGCAATCGCTATATTGACTACATTAACTCTTGGGGCCCAATGGTTTTAGGCCACAACAACGCGAAAGTAAGGCAAGCAGTTATTGATGCGTCTGAATTCGGTTTAAGTTATGGCGCACCAACCGAAGCCGAAATTATTATGGCTGAATTAGTCAATAAGTTAGTGCCATCGATGGAAATGGTGCGCATGGTAAATTCAGGTACCGAAGCGACTATGAGTGCAATACGTCTCGCTCGCGGTTATACCGCCAGAGACAAAATATTGAAGTTTGAAGGCTGTTACCATGGCCACGCAGACTCCCTTTTAGTTAAAGCAGGATCGGGAGCACTTACCTTAGGTGTTCCTAGTTCACCAGGTGTACCCGACGATTTTGCAAAGCATACCTTAACCGTCGACTTTAATGACCTTGATTCTGTGCAAGCTGCATTTGATCAACATGGCGACGACATCTCCTGCATTATTGTCGAACCAGTCGCAGGTAACATGAACTGCATACCGCCTGTTGAAGGATTCTTAGAAGGCTTGCGCAGCATTTGCGACCACTATGGCGCATTGTTAATTTTCGATGAAGTTATGACCGGGTTTAGGGTCTCTTTAGGTGGAGCTCAAGAGCGTTATGGCGTAGAACCCGATCTCACTTGTCTTGGCAAAGTCATCGGTGGAGGCATGCCGGTCGGTGCTTTTGGCGGTAAAAAGAAAATACTTACGCACATAGCACCAACCGGTCCTATATACCAAGCAGGCACATTATCAGGCAACCCAATCGCAATGGCAGCAGGTCTTGCTGCCCTATCGCAATTAGCTGAACCTGGCTTTTACGATAGTATTTTTGAAAATACTAAAATGTTAGCTGAGGGTATAAGAGATACAGCGCATCGAAATAATATACCTATGAGCATAAATGTCGCTGGTAGTATGTTTGGGATGTTTTTCACCGACGTTGAGCGTGTCACCAATTACAAGCAGGCGACCAATTGTAATACTGCGCAATTTAACCAGTTCTACCATGCAATGTTGAACGAAGGCGTTTATTTTGCACCCGCATCTTACGAAGCAGGTTTTGTTTCTAAAATGCATACTATTGATGTTGTTGAAGCAACTATTGAAGCGGCAGACAAAGCGTTCAAAAAAATAACCGCGAAGTAAGTAAAAGGAAGTTAAGTCCGTGCTTTTTTGGATTTTTGGTTTATCAATTTATGCGTTTATAATCACTGCGCTCTGGTTAATTGTCCTGCGCAGGTCCAAACGCATCAAAAATAAACTGATTCAATATACTGACTCTGAAAGGCATTCTTATCAGCAAAAGGCTGACCAAGCGATGCATCTTAACCATAATTTCCAAAAGTTCGTTCCTCGTCAATTTGTAGAACACATTTACAAACAAGGCCAATCAATCGAACTCGGTTATGCCGACGAAGACAATGTCGCTATTTTATTCTGCGATATTCGTGGTTTTACTGGCCTGTC
>JBLHOI010000059.1:0-9112 GCA_047621375.1 Glaciecola sp. | reverse complement strand
TACACTGTTGCTGTTGCATCGCAAACGCAATTGTTTGAATGCTTTGCACTATTGACCCAATACGTTTAGTTCTTGCGGCCTGTTGGCGAGCTTTCTGCTGCGTTAATGCAAGCAGCAGTTTTCCAGCGTATACGCCAAGAGTGATAACGATAATCACCCCGAAGGCACCTAATAATGTTTCAGTCATTTCTCTACTTAATCTTTAAAGTCGTCCATACTAATTGCGTCCAAACCGGAAAGAGGATCATATTCTTCTTCAATTTCATCGTCAGCACTAATTCCCAACATGTCACAAAGCACGGAATGACGGGCTAAGTTTGTGTTTACATAGGCTTGCTCAAGGGCTGTTAATGCCTTTGATTCCTGCTTATCTAGCAGCCTCTGCAATTTGTCATCAGCTTCAATTGCGTCCAACTCATGCTTAGGTGTTTTATATGATATTTTTTTCTCGACCGGCTGACTGCTGGTCTTTTTGTGACGCAACAAATCAATAG
Organism: Glaciecola sp.; assembly: GCA_047621375.1. GTDB lineage: Bacteria > Pseudomonadota > Gammaproteobacteria > Enterobacterales > Alteromonadaceae > Glaciecola. The sequence goes on along the minus strand of JBLHOI010000059.1, from coordinate 8,618 downwards.
GAACTTTACTGCCGAAGCGGAGGTCCTTCTTTTGGTTTTGTCTGGCGCTTTCTGCAGCGTCAATAACGCTATTTCTAGTACCTGGTTTATTTCCATTTTTCTTTTTTGTACGATCAGATGGAGTGCGTACAATTGGAATAGTCGACTTTGGCGTGCCTATTTGACCGCCTTTTCTCGTTTTCTTGCTAGCCATTTCTGCCCTTTCTTGCTATGTCTTTATTTTCTTGCAATCGCGCTGTAAAGCACCGTAATCGAATAAGCATTGCGGTTAAGTTTCTTCAATTTTACCTATTGTAACTTAGCAGGGGGGGTTATTGATAAAGGTTATTGATAATTATTTTTTCGCGGTATGATTTCTTTTTGAAACGCTCGGTCTATACATGTAGCTCTTTGATTAATTGAGACAATTTTTTGCGGGAGTCATCGGGTCTGTATATTTCAGTTTCAGCTACTATGGTCTAGAAAGAAAAAAGGCGATAGCCAAAGCTATCACCTCAATTTAATCAGTGCCTAAAGACACCTCTCCCGTATCGCACATCATGTGCTTTATTGTTCATAATGTTACTTTTCTATTCTTATTATTATTGACGAAATAGTAACGAACTTTGTTCTAGGTCTTCCTGACGCTTTATTATTATTTTCTTTAGAAGCTGCTCAACTCTGACGGTAGTAAACTACCACAATGACCGAGCTGCCTTTAAAAGATATAGGGATAATACGCGAATGAATAAAATTTACAACTCATTTACAAATAAAATATTTATTTATAACAATTAGTACAAGCCACCTACATACTGAGCTAATATCGCAATGTCGTCATCGTTCAATTTTCCAGCGATATCACGCATCATGCCGTTATGGTCATTTGCTCTAGCGCCGCTTCTGAACATTTTTAGTTGCGCGCTTACATAGTCGGCATGTTGTCCGCTGATTACTGGAAAGCCAGCCAAGCCCATTCCTTTTCCATTTGGCCCATGACAAGAGATACAAGACGTAATTCCTTTTTCAGCGTTACCACCTCTATAAAGTGCCTGGCCCGCTACAATAACATCCTCTGGTGTTTCTCCTGCTTTTTGATCTTGGCTTGAAAAATACGCAGCTAAATCATCGATGTCTTGATCTGACAGTCCGGCAGCCATACCGTTCATCACTGCATTATTACGACCTTCTTTGCCGCCAGTGCGTGATGCTAGTCTATACTCGGTCAATTGCTTTACCAAGTAACCTTCGTGCTGACCTGCAAGTTTTGGGTTCATTGAAATGACACTATTACCATCAGCACCGTGACACGCTGAACATGTCAGTGATTTTGCTTTTCCTGCCACTGGATCGCCTTTAGCAAATGCGAATGTAGTAATACCTAAAGTTAAACAAACAAGCAAACCTAGTTTTTTCATACTTAATCTCTTTATACGGGTGATTAGCAAAGCATCTTTCTCAAATCTCATTGAAGAACATGGTATTGTACACAAAATCTAGCCGAAAAAAACTCTTCCACACGCTTTGTATGGATATAAATAAATGATTGTTAACTATATCCGCAAATTTTTGGTTACAATGCATGCTATATCGACTTTATTTTAAAAAATCCAGTTCAACATTCTTTCTTTAAAAGTGAAAACATGTCTTATTTTACCAAAGCAACTTTCCTAACTAGCGCACCTAGTATTGACTTTCTATCTGAATCCGATGGTATGGAAGTGGCCTTTGCTGGCCGCTCAAATGCAGGTAAATCCAGTGCTCTAAACAGACTAACTAGACAAAAAGGTCTGGCTAGAACCAGTAAAACTCCAGGTAGAACACAGTTAATTAATATGTTCGAGCTTGATGAAGAGCGACGTTTAGTCGATCTTCCGGGTTACGGTTATGCAAAAGTGCCACTGGAAATGAAACTAAAGTGGCAAAAATCATTAGGTGAGTATTTGCAGCAGCGCAAGTGCTTAAAAGGACTCGTGGTCTTAATGGATATTCGCCATCCGTTAAAGGATCTTGACCAGAACTTAATCAACTGGGCTGTTGAAGTTAATCTACCCGTGCTTATTTTGTTGACCAAAGCCGACAAATTAAAAGCTGGAAAACGCAAAGCACAAACCTTAATGGTGCGTGAAGCGTCAATGGCATTTTGTGGTGATGTGACAGTGCATTCTTTCTCATCACTCAGTGGAATTGGTGTGCCGGAGTTAGAGCAGGTTTTATTTAAGTGGTTTGGCTTAGAAAGACAGTTAAAAGACGACACTAAAATTTCAGAGTGAAACTCAATATAGTAAAACGATAATCTAGAAAAAAGCCCCATCAAAAAGATGGGGCAAATTGTTCGGGAAAACAACACATTCAGCATATGAGACGGTTGATCTGTGGTTAAGTTCAGATAAAGTCGAAAAAAGTAAAAATAAATTCTACATGATTCTTATAGCAGCCGGCGTAAACCCAGCGAAGGCTATCAAAGCCGACACTGTTTTGACTTTGCTGTACTTACAAACGTCATAACCTAATGGGCTTCATCCCAGTTATTACCAACACCGACATCGACAATTAATGGCACATCAAGTGCTACCGCTTTTTCCATTAAAGACTTAATTTTTGCGACATATTGGTCAACATAATCTTCTCTAATTTCGAAAACTAATTCATCGTGTACTTGCATGATCATTAATATAGCTTCATCGTTGATATCATTGATCCATGCATCAACGTCTATCATTGCTTTTTTAATAATGTCAGCGGCAGTCCCTTGCATTGGGGCATTAATGGCGGCTCGTTCTGCGCCTTTTCTGCGCATTGCATTACTTGCTTTAATATCAGGTAGGTATAATCGACGACCAAATACGGTACTAACATACCCTGTTTGCTTCGCACCTTCTCTGGTTGATTCCATGTAAGTTAATACACCGGGGTAGCGCTCAAAATACAAATCCATATATTGTTGGGCATCGTGGCGTCCAATATTAAGTTGCTTGGATAAGCCAAAAGCAGACATGCCATAGATCAGGCCAAAATTAATCGCTTTTGCACTGCGACGCTCGTTCACTGATACTTCCTCTAGCGAAACATCAAATACCTCAGCAGCCGTTGCGCTGTGAATATCTTTACCCGCAGAGAACGCAGTTACTAGGCCATTGTCTTTGCTTAAATGAGCCATAATGCGAAGTTCAATTTGACTGTAATCTGCAGCAACAATTTTATAACCTGGACGAGCAATAAAAGCTTGGCGAACTTGTCGTCCTTCTGACGTACGGATCGGAATATTCTGTAAATTAGGATCGGTCGAAGATAATCGACCGGTTGCCGTAACTGCTTGGTGATAAGAAGTATGCACTCGACCTGTGCGATGGTGGATCATCTTAGGAAGCTTGTCTGTATACGTGTTTTTGAGTTTGGTTAATCCTCGGTATTCCATAATTTTCTTCGGAAGTTCGTATTCAAGCGCGAGTTCCTGCAGCACTTCTTCAGATGTAGATGGTGCGCCTTTGGGAGTTTTCTTTACGACCGGCAAACTCATTTTTTCGAATAAAATGTGTTGTAATTGTTTTGTTGAACCTAAGTTGAACGATTCACCCGCTAATTCATGAACGTCTTTTTCGAGCTCCATAATACGCGCAGCTAAGGTTTGGCTTTGTTGACTTAATAATTGGCTGTCGATAAGTACGCCGTTTTGTTCCATTTTTGCTAAAACGGACGAAAGGGGAACTTCGATGTCATTCAAGACACTTAGCAGTTCGCCTTTATCCTTCAGTAATAGCTGCAATGCTTCGTGCAATCGCAGTGTTACATCTGCATCTTCGGCCGCATAGGGAGCTGCTTGTTCCAATGAAATTTGGTTAAACGTAATTTGTTTTGCACCCTTACCGGCGATATCTTCAAAATGAATTGTATTATGGCCTAGATATTTTAATGACAAGCTATCCATGTTGTGGCGAGTCGCAACACTATTCAATACGTATGATGCAAGCATAGTATCGGATAAAATTCCTTGTAGCTTAATGTTGTAATTGGCAAGTACGTTTTTATCATACTTTATATGTTGCCCAATTTTTTTTGCTGATTTGTCCTCTAAAATAGATTTCAGTTGCGCAAGCACGCTATCCCGTTCTAGCTGATCTGGTGCGCCAGGATAATCATGTGCGACTGGAATATAACACGCATCGTTTTCTCCGATAGAAAAAGACAATCCAACTAACTCAGCTTGCATATAGTCGATACTGGTCGTTTCAGTATCAACAGCGTAGTAGCTTGCAGCTTGAATTTTAGCAATCCACCGGTCTAATTGTTGTTGCGTTAAAACGAGTTCATATTTCTCTTTATTAAATTCTTGTGAACCACAAAGCTCACTATCTGCTACAGATTCATTATCATCAGTGGTTAGTGGTTTACTAACGCTACTTACGTTGTTGCTATCATTATCACTGACTTCTACTAACCAGCGCTTAAATTCGTACTCAGCAAAAAGAGCGCGTAACTCAGATTTGTCCATTTCACCCATGTTTAACGTCGTTGGCTCGTACTCTAATTTTAAACCACATTCGATTGTGGCTAACTGATACGACAACATAGCCTGTTCTTCGTATTGAGCTATTTTAGCGGCCATTGTTTTTGCCCCACGAAATTCTAAGCTCGCAATTTTGTCCAAGTTTGCATAAATATCTTTTATACCGCCGATACCATTGAGCATCGCTACCGCACTTTTATCGCCGACACCAGGGATCCCCGGTATGTTGTCTACTTTATCTCCTTTCATTGCTAAGTAATCAATAATCAGCTCGGCCGGAACACCGAATTTTTCTACTACGCCATCTATATCCATGGTCAAATTTGTCATAGTATTGATGAGGGTCACATGCTTATCGACGAGTTGCGCCATGTCTTTGTCGCCGGTGCTAATAACGCATTCGATTCCTTGTGCTGATGCTTGGCGTGCTAGCGTACCAATAACGTCATCTGCTTCAACACCGTCCTCTACTATTATCGGGAAACCCATCGCTCTGATGATTTTGTGCAACGGTTTAATTTGTGACCGGAGCTCATCGGGCATTGGCGGACGGTTGGCTTTGTATTCTTTATAAATATCGTCACGGAATGTTTTACCTTTGGCGTCAAAAATAACGGCAATATGGCTTGGCTTATAAGTAGTCATTAAGCTGCGTAGCATGTTTACGACACCATAAATAGCGCCAGTATCTTGGCCTTTCGAATTAGTAAGAGGAGGTAACCCGTGAAAGGCTCTGAATAAATAAGAGGAACCGTCAACTAGGACTAACGGGCTTGTTGATTGTTTTTCCATCATTTGCTCATATTAATAAGGTATAGGGTGGAGAATGCCATATTTATTGATGTGTAGCCACAAAATGCTTTCTTAAAAGCTGTGGATAACTCTGTGGTTAAAATGTGTAAGACACACTTTTTTTTTACGTTTTTTTCACAAAACGCATCCCGAATGGGTATGTTGTTGCAATCATTAGTGAGGAAAATCACCTACTTTAACTATTAACTTTTTTATTATTGTTCTTGTTTACCGCTTCTTACCGATGGAAAGCTCGGTTACTAGATAAAGACGCTAATAATTTATCCTATAAAATTTACGTAATAAAATTTAGCATAAATTGACGTATTTCCAAGTTTTATTTTCAACTATTTTATTTTTTCAATAGGAACAATAAGTTAGTAAAAAAAGATTTTGGGTTTATTCGAGTTCGATTTATTGTCTATATACGAGTGCGATTATTCGGGTTTTAAAGAAATAAATTGGATCTTAGTGCGATTCAATTTACCATCTGCTATACAGTGCGCCGTTTGTTCACTTATATCCAAATTTAAGTTGCTCATATTCTTATCCAATTTAGCAGCTCAAAATACAGCATTATAAGACGGTAAAGTACCTTAAAATGACTTAATCCCATCAAGTCATTGATGTGTTGCCTTGTAATAAGCTTGTAATAACAATAAAGGCATAGTGTAAATGCAATACCGCGCCATCATTCGTATTTTAGGACTACTTGTTGCTCTGTTCAGTGTAACGATGATCCCACCTGCGTTTATTTCTCTTATTTATGGAGACGGGAGTGGTCTGGCATTTGTCCTTGCATTTGTACTTTCTGTTCTTACCGGTATTGCAATTTGGTATCCCAACCGCCGCTCCCGAGCAGATTTAAGAGCAAAAGAAGGTTTCCTAATTGTGGTTTTGTTTTGGACTGTGCTGGCGTCGTTTGGTGCATTGCCATTCGCTTTGCTAGAGCAGCCTCAGATGACGATTACGGACGCAATGTTCGAAGCATTTTCAGGACTAACCACCACAGGCGCCACCGTAATAGAAGGTATAGAATACTTACCTAAGGCTGTGCAATTCTATCGACAGCAACTGCAATGGTTAGGAGGTATGGGTATTATTGTCTTAGCGGTCGCTATTTTGCCAATTTTAGGCGTGGGTGGCATGCAGTTATATCGAGCGGAAACACCGGGTCCGGTAAAAGATTCAAAAATGACCCCACGTATTGCCGATACAGCGAAGCATTTATGGTATATCTATTTGTCACTCACGATCGCCTGTGCGGGAGCTTATTGGGTAGCCGGAATGAACCTGTTTGACGCTGTTTGTCATGCTTTCTCAACGATAGCAATCGGGGGTTTCTCAACCTATGATGCGAGTCTGGGCTACTTTAATAGCGTTGCTGTCAATATTGTATGCGTTATATTCCTGTGGATAGCTGCGCTCAATTTTTCACTTCATTATGCTGCTGTTTCGGGCCGCAACATTCGAAACTATTTCAAAGATCCAGAGTGCAAGGCCTTTTTTACCATACAACTTAGTTTAGTTACCTTATGTTTCGTGGCACTGGTTTATCATTCTGTGTATGAAACTGCCGAAATGGCCCTCGATCAAGCATTAATTCAAGCGGTATCAATTAGTACTACTGCCGGCTTTGCTACAACCGACTTTTCGTCTTGGCCGGCATTTCTTCCTATTGTATTAATATTTTCAAGCTTTATTGGTGGTTGTGCAGGCTCTACTGGCGGCGGTCTCAAAGTTATTCGCATTTTATTATTGTTTTTACAGGGAAAGCGTGAAGTTGACCGACTTATTCACCCCAAAGCAGTATATGCGGTCAAGTTAGGTGACAGGGCTATGCCTGAGCGAGTGGTTGAAGCAGTGTGGGGTTTCTTTTCTGCTTATGCAGTGGTGTTTGTCGTTATCATGGTCGCGTTAATTGCGACCGGTATGGATGACATAAGTGCATTTTCGGCGACAGCAGCAACACTTAATAACCTAGGCCCGGGTTTGGGAAGTGTAGCAGGCACATATGCTGATGTAAGTGATGCTGGAAAGTGGCTGTTGGTTATAGCTATGTTATTTGGGCGCTTAGAAATATTTTCGCTGTTGGTTTTATTCTCCCCAACATTCTGGCGCAGCTAATTACACATGGCTATTTAGCTATTGCCATTTAACAGCCTTATTTGAATTGCCTCGTTTTAGCCAAAGAATAGCGCACTTGGTTGGAACAATTTTTCTACATCCCAAATAAATTTCTTGTCGACTAAAAATAGAATAACGTGATCGTTTGCTTTAATTACTGTGTCACTGTGCGCAATGATAACTTCATCCTCGCGCACAATTGCTCCTATGGTCGTTCCTGGAGGAAGCTTAATATTTTGAATTTGCTTACCAACAACTTTAGACGTACTTTCATCACCATGCGCAATAGCTTCAATTGCTTCGGCTGCGCCGCGTCGTAAAGAATACACATTCACAATATCACCACGACGAATGTGCGTTAATAGTGCTGAAATTGTAGCTTGTTGAGGCGAAAATGCGATATCAATTTCACCACCTTGAACCAAGTCAACATAAGCACTGCGTTGTATAAGTACCATGGCTTTTGCAGCACCCATCCGTTTAGCTAACATAGCTGACATAATATTTGCTTCGTCGTCATTGGTAACTGCAATAAAAGCGTCTACTTGTTCTACGTTTTCCTCACTTAATAAACTAGCATCCGAAGCGTCACCATGAAACACGATAGTTTTGCTTAGCATAGTAGAGAGTTCTTTAGCGCGCTCTGCATTGAACTCAATCAACTTAACATTATGGTTGTTTTCAAGACGCTTGGCTAACCCAGCACCAATCAGACCGCCTCCCGCAATCATAATGCGTTTGTAGCTATTTTCTAACTTCTGCAGTTCACTCATTACCGCACGAATATGCTTTGTATCCGCAATAAAAAAAACTTCGTCATCAGCTTCAATAACAGTTGAACCGAGTGGACGGATAGGCTTACCACGACGATAAATTGCTGCCACTCGCGTATCTACATTCGGCATATGTTCTTTTAACGCAGAAAGTGCATGGCCAACAAGCAATCCACCGTAGTATGCTTTTACCGCAACTAAACTAGCTTTGCCTTCAGCAAATTCAACCACCTGCAATGCACCAGGGTAATCAATAAGACGTTTTATTGCCTGCGTAACGAGTTGCTCTGGTGCAATCAGGTGATCAATAGGGATGTCTTTTTGTTTGAATAGTTGCTCTTGATAGATTATGTATTGTTCTGAGCGAATTCGGGCAATTTTAGTTGGAGTTTTAAACAGACTAAACGCAACTTGGCAAGCCATCATGTTGCTTTCATCAC
>JBLHOI010000058.1:0-9216 GCA_047621375.1 Glaciecola sp. | reverse complement strand
TAACGAAAAAGATAAGCTAATTCGACCAGGTAATATAGTCATGGATTTAGGCTCTGCACCGGGCGGTTGGTCACAAGTTGTGGCTAAATTAGTCGGTGAATCAGGTCGGGTTATTGCTTCTGATATCTTGCCCATGGATGGCATATTGGGCGTTTCATTTGTTCAAGGTGATTTCACTGAAGCTGCGGTGTATGATCACATTTTAAGTATGTTAAACGGTGATAAGGTAGATGTCGTTGTTTCTGACATGTCACCTAACCTTAGCGGCGTAAATACCACTGACCAATATTCTTCAATATACCTGGTAGAGCTGGCCCTCGATATGGTGCGCAATGTGCTAAAACCAAGTGGCAGCTTCTGTGCAAAAGTATTTCAAGGGGTGGGGTATGAAGAATATGTAAAAGACGTAAGAAAGTCTTTCGACAAGGTTATAGTCCGCAAACCAGCAGCATCTAGAGCGCGTTCTCGTGAAGTTTATATCGTCGGAAAAGGATTTAAGGGCTAACGTTCAAGCAATGACAGTTTGTTTTTAACACCGTTCCTCTTGTCGGCATCACAGGGAGCCGGTTTGATCTCTACAATATTTGGCCATTCCTGACATAATTGTGCATTTATTTCCAAATATTCAGCCTGCTCGGTTGGAAGTTCCGTGTCTTGATAAATTGCATCAGCGGGACATTCGGCTGCACACAAGTCACAATCGATGCAAATTGTAGGATCGATGACCAAGAAATTGGGCCCTTCAAAAAAAGCATCAACGGGACAAACGGCAACACAATCTGTGTATTTACATTTAATGCAGTTGTCGGTTACTACAAAGGTCATGGCAGACTAGCTATATAATCATTGTTCGATGTGCCAAGTTTAAAGTAGCAGTATTAAAACACAAGTTTCTTTATGACATAGTACGCTTCATAGTGTCAATTTAGTAATCTAGACAGGGCTATCTAAACTAGCCTAACTGTTTTAAAATATCGCGCCCTGACAGAAAGGCTGTCCGGCGTTATAAAGAGTAAGTATATTATGCTGCGTTTAACCGATATTAAATTACCCCTCGATCATGATGAACAGGCACTTGAGCTTGCCATTCTAAATAAACTCGACATTTCCAAGAGCCGGTTGCTGTCATTTGATCTATTTAAACGCGGTTATGACGCACGTAACAATAAAAATATTCAACTTATCTATACGCTCGATGTTGAAGTAGACAAGCAGGAAGCATTGTTAGACCAGTTTTCCCACGATCCTAATGTGCGCGTAACGCCCGACATGCGCTATAAGTTTGTTGCCCAAGCATCAGCTAACCTTAGCCATCGGCCAGTGGTCGTTGGTCTTGGTCCATGTGGTTTATTTGCCGCGTTAATTTTGGCGCAAATGGGTTTTAACCCTATTGTGTTAGAAAGAGGCAAGGCGGTGCGCGAACGAACTAAAGACACGTTTGGTTTTTGGCGCAAACAAGAGCTTAACCCTGAATCAAATGTCCAATTTGGCGAGGGTGGAGCGGGTACTTTTTCAGATGGTAAATTGTACAGTCAAGTTAAGGATCGAAAGCATTATGGTCGCAAGGTACTGCATGAATTTGTCGCTGCGGGGGCACCCGAAGAAATCATGTATGTAAGTAAACCTCATATTGGTACTTTTAAACTGGTCAATATGGTTGAAAAAATGCGTGAACAAATTATTGCGCTAGGAGGCGAGTTCCGCTTTAGTACTAGGGTTGAAAAATTAGATTTAGAACCCGACAATGACAACTATAAAATCAAAGGATTGCATTTGTCAGGCGGCGACTATCTCAGCTGCCAGCAGGTTATTTTAGCCGTTGGTCACAGCGCCCGTGATACTTTCAAAGCGCTTCACGAACAAGGCGTTTATATTGAAGCAAAGCCTTTTTCGATAGGCTTTCGAATTGAACATGAGCAAAGTATGATCGACCACAGTCGCTTTGGCGATAACGTGGGTAATCCAATCTTGGGTGCGGCTGATTACAAACTAGTACATCATTGCAAAAATGGTCGAACAGTTTATAGTTTTTGCATGTGCCCTGGCGGCACTGTTGTAGCTGCAGCATCTGAGCCTGGTCGAGTCGTTACCAATGGAATGAGTCAATACTCTAGGCACGAACGAAATGCCAATAGTGCTATTGTTGTTGGTGTTACGCCAGAAGAAGATTTCCCGGGTGATGCGCTTGCTGGAATTGAACTACAACGCAGTTTAGAAGCATTGGCATTTACTGTTGGAGGCGAAAATTATCATGCGCCAGCACAATTAATCGGTGACTTTTTAACGGGCAAACCTAGTGCTGAAATAGGGGTCGTTAAACCGTCGTATACACCGGGCATCACATTAACTGATTTGAGTAAAGTGGTACCCGATTATGTGACTCAAGCTATCCGCGAGGCCATTCCCGCTTTTGACCGTCAAATAAAGGGTTTCGCCAAAGCCGATGGTTTATTAACAGGAGTTGAAACCCGCACTTCCTCACCTATCTGCATCAAGCGCGGTGCAGACTATCAAAGCGTTAACGTTCGGGGTCTTTATCCTGCAGGAGAGGGTGCAGGATATGCAGGTGGCATATGGTCAGCAGGAATAGATGGCATACGCGTAGCAGAAGCGGTAGCATTAGCGATTGAAAGCGACGCTTAACCGAGTAGTCGGGTCAATTACCGTCTTACTTATTACGCAGATAAACAGCTTATTTTGAGTATCAAATACTCTTTGCTTATTTACTATAGGTAGCACAGCTTCAGGAGTCTGTCAGAGCGTGCTAATGCGACACGTGACTGGTCACATTTTTCTATCGCTTCCAGCGCTATTGCTGCAAACACAAGGCCTGTTTCTGCTAGTATACGAGCTATTGCAACATCGTAACTGATCGTATTGATGCTTAACGGTCATGTACAGGTATATAAACTAAATTGCCTTGCAACACGTATTTTATGCGTATACGAACTAAACTGAAGGGCGAACTGATTGCCCATAACTCTGAGCTGTAGAAATATTTATGCATCTGATTTTTTTTGATTTAGACGGCACTCTATTAAACGATGCGTCTAAAATATCGCCCTATACCAAAGACACATTGCTACTGTTAAAGGAAAAAAACATCGCCTATACCGTTGCTACTGGACGTACGATGCTTTCGGCCCGTGGTATCGTTGATGGCCATGATTTTGACTTACCCCAAATCTATAATAATGGGGTGACAGTATGGGATCCTAAAATTCAGCAACTTACACTCGAAAATCTACTTAATCATACAGAAATTTCGACTGTTATTAGTTTGGCTTTTGCACACGGAATTACTCCTTTTGTTAATACTATTGATGAGCATCAGCACTTTATATTCCACGCTGAAACACGCCATGATGTTGAGAAAGACCTTGTTAATAAATACTTTTCTCGAACTGAAGCTAAACTTCTTCCTTTAGAAGCGCTGCCTACTGACAGTCAAGTTACTAATATTAGTATGATTGGTTGTGCTGATCAGATTAATGAAATGTGGTTAGAACTGAATACCCACCCAAATTTAATTGCTTATTCCGGACCAACTACAGAAGGTAATAAATTTAGATGGATGGATATTCATCATTGCCTTGCGAGTAAAGGCAATGCAGTTACCAATTTAAAAAATCAATTAGGTGCCAGTAACATTATCTGTTTTGGCGACAGTGATAACGATTTAAGTATGTTTGCCCTGGCTGATGAGAGTTATGCTCCAGAAAATGCAAACGCCGCAATCAAAAAATCGGCTAACGCAATTATTGGACATAATCACAAGGACGGCATAGCGCACTTTTTGCGCGAGCGTTTTTCGTTGTAATTACTGATAGTAAATATAAATCTCATATTCAATATTAGTAATAAGACTGTAAATTTTGGTATTTTATTTAAAAATCGTTATAAGGAATTTGTACTGTGGTGTCAGCCTTTTTTTTGTACAAAATAGGGTTGCCATTTTGTAAACTTCTGGCTCTAAAAGAGAGGCATAACTTAAGGGTTTAAAATGAAATCATTACTATCAATATTGGCATCAATGTTTGTTGCTGGATGCTCAGTGGTTGGGCAAAGTAACGTAGACACAGCACCATACACTCTTCTTACATCGGACGAGTCCAGAAAGATTGAAGTTCGTAATTACGAATCAATGGTCCTCGTTTCAGCCAGTATGTCTGGGTCAAGCGGCAATAGCGCCTTTAGAAAGCTGTTCAAATACATTGGAGGCGAAAATGAGGGGGCAACTGAAATTGCCATGACCGCTCCGGTTATTATGGCTGATAAAAAGACAAGTAAAAAAGGGATTGAAATTTCGATGACGGCCCCTGTGTTTATGAATGAAAGCGCAGAGACTTCATTAATGTCATTCGTTATGCCGAATAATTTTACATTAGCAACAACACCCAAGCCAACTGACCCCGATGTTCAAGTAAGTGCACTTAAAAACTACAAAGTCGCGACTATTCAGTTTAGTGGCACAATGAGCGACAGCAACGTCGAGAAATACTCTCAAATCCTGTCAACGTGGATTACCAATAATGGTTATACTGCTATAAGTACACCTGTGAGGGCGGGTTATAATGGACCTATTACCCTACCTATGATGCGCAGAAATGAAATATTAATTGAGGTACAATAGCCGCTGAACCAAACAACGACTATATCTATCTAAGCAAATACTAAGGTTTTGTTTTGATGAATAATAACGCGGTCTTGTAAGTGATATCGTATGCCATTGGCGAGCGCATTCACTTCACATCGCTTACCCTTTCGAACCATATCTTGGGCTGAGTCACTGTGACTAATACGTAACACTTCTTGCTCGATTATGGGCCCCTCGTCAAGGTCTGAAGTTACATAATGGCAGGTAGCCCCGATTAGCTTTACACCCCTCTCATATGCCTGCTGGTATGGTTTTGCACCAGCGAAAGAAGGCAGAAAACTATGGTGGATATTGATTGCCTTGCCAGCTAGCTTTTGACATAAATAGTTAGGTACAATTTGCATGAATCGAGCAAGTACCGTTAAGTCTACTTTGTAGTGTTCGAGTAAACTCTCTACTTCCTTAAACGCTCTCTCCTTGTCTGAAAAATCAATAAAGTGAAACGGAACTTTATACCAATCAGCATATTCCCTCATGGTTTCATGATTGGCTATAATACACGGAATATTGCACTGCAACTCCCCTGTGTGCCAACGATGCAACACGTCAATTAAACAATGAGATTCTCTACTTGCTAACAGCGCAACGTTCATGTTTTTTTCTGAATCGTTAAGTTTCCAGCGCATTTCATAACGTTCAGCCACTTTACTGAAGGCCTCAACAAAGTGCTCATGATCCACAGCAATCGATTTTGCATCTATTTCGTGACGCATAAAAAATCGGTTGAGTTGTAAGTCTGTGTGGTGGCTGGCTTCGAGAATGTTGGCGCCGTGCTCAGAGAGGAATTGTGACACAGCGGCGACTAGTCCCGTTTGGTCGGGACAATCAATAACAAGGCGATAGGTGGATTGCAAAGCTAGTTTTCCTTTTGCGCAGATGAAGTGAACGTGCGAGCTCAAAGTATACAGTGAGTACTTTTTAATTGGTGAAATATTTTCCGGTTTACCTTTTGCTTAGTTGAAATATGCAGCAAATTTTAATTTATTATCTATATCGATTTGACTATTGCCAATTAAGGAGAGCAACAGAGGATCTTATTTTGTCCAGTACCAATTTTTATTACCCTTAAGCTAAAAATTAAGTATCGCATTAAATGTGGTTGTTGATGGGAATCCATCGGCAATCATGCCATTCTTACTTTGAAAATCACGAATGCCTGCTCTCGTTGCAGGGCCGATAATGCCGTCTGCACCACCAACATTGATCCCCATATTATTTAACTTGCGTTGCATTTGAGCCATTTGGCTAATACTGTACTTAGGTAGGTCAGGCAAAGGTTTGCTCAATTCATCGTTACCTAAAATACGATTGGCGAGTTGGCCTACTGCAATGCCATAAAACTCAGAGTTATTCCAACGTAAAATTACGTTAAAGTTATGATAGGCCAAAAATGCGGGCCCCTCGTGACCGGCGGGTAAAATTAGCTTCGATGAAATAGTAGATTGGCCCAGCGTTTCACCGTTGGCTTTAGTAATATTTAAAGCATCCCAATGGCTAATCGGTTTGTTCTCAGTGCTAATGCTGGCATAATTAAAGCCAGCAGGAAGCACTACTTCACGGCCCCATCTCAGGCCAGGTTTCCAGCCTAGCTTGCTCAAAAAGTTAGCCGCCGATGCCAGCGCGTCTTTTTCGCTGTTCCATAGGTCAATTTTTTCGTCACCATCACCATCAATCGCATACTTAGTATACGCGGTAGGCATAAACTGCGTATGGCCCATCGCACCAGCCCATGAGCCAATCATTTGGCTTTTGGTAAGCGACTCTCGATCCATGAGTTTCAGGGCTAGCATTAATTCGCCAGTAAAATACTCACTGCGCCTTGGGTCACAGGCCAATGTTGCAAGCGAATCAAGTGTCGACATTTTGCCTTTATAATTGCCAAAATTAGTTTCAAGGCCCCAAAATGCGAGTAAATAATGGCCTGGAATACCATATTTTTTAGTTAAGTCAGCTAAAAAATTTTTATGCTCGGTTAACGCTTCATGGCCTTTTTCAATTCGCCATTGATTAACCCGAGCACTATAGTAACTAGGAAATGTTTGCACGAACTCAGGTTGATTGCGATCAAATTCTAACACCTTAGGAATTTGCGTTAAATTTGGAATTTCAGACATTATGCGAGTGTTAGAAATGCCTTGCTGTGATGCAATTTCTGCCAACGACACTTTACATTCAGCAAAACTGGGTTGCTTTTTAGCAGATAGTTCAACGCCTGTTTGTGCATACGACAATGTTGAAAATGAAATTGCGATTGAAAGCGAAGATAAACGAGTAAACAGGCGAAGCGTTGGCATCTTTGATAACCTATTAATTAGAGAATGAGGTCGAAACATAATACGGATTATTCCTTAATACTAAAAATGTGATTTCCTATGCCTACATGCTGTATATGGTAAATGTAGATTGATAGATTATCACGCATACTCACCATCAAATACACAAATAATGGGGGCGTTCTTACAATAAATTGAGCCGCTGCGTATTCCACCGCGATAACAACAAGCTGAGTGTGGTGTTGATATATAATTTATACATTGTGTTTTGTCCTAGCCTATTGGTTTACGATTTTTGTACTTTTTAAGTATTTAACATCGTACCTGACTAAAGCTAGGTAAACCGAACATTTAGTGAGTGTCGGATGGGCTTAAGTCTAATTCAATTTTGACTTTCAGAATGTTTCCTCCACTATGCTGTTATACCAACAAAGAGATCGCTCAAATATCAAGGTATATTGGCATTCTATTGCTGGATAAATTTTAGCCCACGACACGGCCGAAAAAATCTCTATACCTACTGATCATGAAAATAGGTATTATTTGATACTTGTTTGCGTAGCAACACTTTTATGCCCATCGGGCTTCGAATTAAGTTGGTTGTGAGAATACACTGCCGTATAGATAGAGTAGCAACATCAAGAGAACAACAACGCTTTGAAGATAAAAGAAATACCTCTGGCACCACTTCGATGGTTAAAACGTCATTTTTGGAAGCTTTCCATTGTTGTACTGGTAGCTTCTATATCCTATGTTATCTATGTAGATGCCCTAGTGAAACAAAGGTTTGAAGGTAATAAATGGCAAGTACCAGCGCAAATATTTGCGCGTCCGCTTACGTTGCAGGTGAAACAAGAAATTTCCATTAAGGAGGTTAAAGACGAATTGAGTTTGTTGGGTTACCGCAAAGTATCGGCGGCTCAATCTGTGGGCGAATATCAGATTTACTCAAATGAGTTACGTATTCAGCGTCGCGCTTTTCATTTTCCTAATGGCTTTGAATCGGAACGAGATATACGTATCACCTGGCAGGGCTCGCGTATTACTAAAATTGAATACTTGATAGGCAGAGGAGCCAATCCGACGTCAAAATCGATTGCATTAACGCGATTAGAGCCTTGGTTAGTGTCTCGTCTGGTGAATGGACTTGAAGAAGATCGTATGTTAGTCGGCAGCGATGATATTCCCAAAATGTTACAAAAAGCATTAGTGATTGTTGAAGATAGAGACTTTTACCAGCATCACGGTGTTGCACCAACATCTATTATTCGCGCTTTGTTTGCGAATATTGTTGCAGGCAGAACCGTGCAAGGCGGCAGTACATTAACGCAACAGTTAGCTAAAAACTTTTTTCTCACGCGTGAACGTTCATACACAAGAAAAGCCAAAGAAGCGGTTATGGCTGTGGTTATTGATGCCCGATATCACAAAGATGAAATCATTAATGCGTATATAAATGAGGTCTTTCTCGGTCAAAATGGCGCTGTTGCCGTGCATGGCTTTGGTTTGGCCAGTCACTTTTATTTTGACAAGCCACTAGCTGAACTCAATGTTCCTGAAATCGCTACGCTGATTGGATTGGTCAAAGGCCCTTCACATTATTCACCCAGTAAATACCCAAGTCGCGCGCTCGAACGCCGTAATGTTGTCCTGCGTTTATTATTTGAAGCCAACGAAATCGATACTAGCGATTACACTACCTTTGTCAAAATGCCGTTGAATACAGCGACTAGTAAAAGTTTGGCGAGCGGTCAGCATCCAGCATTTATGGATAAAGTCCGTGATGAACTCAACAATGTAATTAGTCGTCGTTCAGAGCAATTATCTGGCGTTAAAGTTTACACAACCCTAGATATAAACTCGCAGCGCCGAGCAGAAGCTGCGCTGAAAGAGCAAGTGAACAATATTTCCCAAAAGCGTAATCAGCCGACGTTAGAAGCTGCAATGGTTGTGTCTGATGTTAAAAGCGGTGAGATTAGAGCAATCGTGGGTGGCAGAGAAACTGGATTCAGTGGATTTAATCGTGCATTAAACGCTTACCGACCGATTGGTTCATTGGTAAAGCCAGCTGTCTATTTATCGGCTCTGGAGGACCCCGAGCATTACAACTTAGCCACAATGCTGGAAGACACTCCGGTAAAAATGCGAAGCACTGGTGGTAAGTATTGGGAGCCTTTAAACGCGGATAAAGAGTTTAGAGGCAAAGTACCATTAATCGAGGCTTTGATTAACTCTTATAATGTACCAACCGTTAAGTTAGGCATGGCCGTCGGTTTAGATGAGGTG
>JBLHOI010000057.1:0-9311 GCA_047621375.1 Glaciecola sp. | reverse complement strand
AACCCGCGACTGTGAATAGAAGGGTAAATATAATAAATAAAATACTGATTTTTAAGGTGCCAAAACGGTCAACAAATTTTGCAAATTTGATTGCCCAAGAATTATTTGGTGTTTTTAAGTACATAAAAGCAAATCGTCATAAACTAGATTCAGAGCGCTATGCTACCAAGAATGTAAAATAAGTGACAATAAAGAAGTAACTTCAGGCGAAATTAACATCGTAATACATAATACTTATGTAGATAATTTAGCATTTTAATTCAAAAAACTAGATTAACCCACTCCGAAAACTAACATTCACAGCCTAATTTTAAATCTCAAACTTAACGTTATTTATAGAAAAAGCGCCAAAATTTAGTTTTCACTAAGAGTAAAGTGCCCGCATTACCCCATTATTAACGAATAAAAACAACATTCACGAAATAAATATTGATATTACTACTATTTATAATTGATTTTCTTGCGAGGAATAGGTATTTTGTCTGTCCGCTTTTGAATGCATAAAGATTCGAAGTAACTGAATGTCAAAACGGCTCAAGTATTCGGTCACAACCGACAGCAAAAAACTCAACTAATAATAATAATAAAATGAAATACAGCGACTCCGTCGCTTTTTTATCAAGTATCACGCTTGTTGAACGACAGCGTGCCTCGGGTAGATCTACCGAGGAAGGAGAAAAATATGAGTTTGTATCATCAAAATGATTCTAAAGATAATTGCGGTTTTGGACTGATTGCACACACAACAGGGCAAGCAAGCCACCAGTTAGTTAAAACAGCAATTGAAGGGTTAGACCGTATGCAACACCGCGGAGGCGTAGCCGCCGACGGTAAAACTGGAGACGGTTGCGGACTCTTATTGCAAAAACCTCATGCTTTTTATCAGCAGATTGCCCAAGACAAAGGCTGGAAACTAACCAAAGAATATGCCGTGGGCATGATTTTCTTAAGTCAAAATCCGACGCTAGCAGAACAATCTCGTCAAATTCTTAATGAAGAAATAGAGCGTGAAATGTTGCCCGTATTAGGCTGGAGGGTGGTTCCAATAGATAAGACCGTTCTTGGCGATTTAGCTCTAACGGGTGTTCCTCAAATTGAACAAGTCTTTGTCAACTGCCCTAGTGGGTGGAGAACAGATGATCTTGAACGTCGGCTTTATATGGCAAGACGCCGTGCCGAGAAGCGGCTAGCAGATGACCCAGACTTCTATGTTGCCTGCTTATCAGGGTTAGTAACTATATATAAAGGCTTAGTCATGCCAAAAGACTTGCCTACTTTTTATCTTGACCTTGCTGATGAGAATCTACAATCAAGCATCTGCGTATTTCATCAGCGCTTTTCAACCAACACATTACCTAAGTGGCCGCTAGCCCAACCTTTTAGATACTTAGCACACAACGGTGAAATTAATACAATAAAGGCCAATCGCGATTGGGCTGCTGCGCGCGAAGGTAAGTTTGCAACGCCATTAATACCTGATTTATTGCAAGCCGCTCCGTTTGTAAACACAGACGGTTCTGACTCTAGTTCGCTGGATAATATGCTCGAGCTATTCTTGGCCGGCGGAATGGATCTATTCCGTGCAATGCGTTTGCTAGTGCCACCTGCATATCAAAATAACAAAACCATGGGTGACAAGTTACGCTCATTTTACGAATTTAACTCAATGCATATGGAACCATGGGATGGTCCTGCCGGTATAGTGCTAACCAATGGACGACATGTTGCGTGTAATTTGGACAGAAATGGATTACGCCCTGCTCGATATGTAATTACAAAAGATGGTCTTATTACACTCGCTTCTGAAATTGGTATTTGGGACTATAAGCAAGAAGATGTCATCGAAAAAGGCCGCGTCGGTCCAGGTGAAATGCTCGCTGTAGATACTTATACCGGTAAAATTTGGCGGACTAATGAAATTGACGAAGACTTACAGTCTCGCCATCCTTACAAAGAATGGCTAGACAGTAATATCAAGCGCCTCGTTCCAGTTGAAAGTGCAGACCACAGTAAAATAGGCCAACGCGCGTTTGATGACAACACAATGGCGACTTACCACAAGTTGCATGGCTACAGTTATGAAGAGATGCAGCAAATAATAAAGGTACTCGCGAAGGATGGCCAAGAAGCGGTAGGTTCAATGGGTGACGATACCCCTATGGCTGTTATGTCATCGAATAATCGGACCCTATACGACTACTTCAGGCAACAATTTGCGCAGGTGACTAACCCACCGATTGATTCATTACGTGAAAACCACGTTATGTCGTTAGCAACTTGTATCGGCCGTGAGCAAAACGTGTTTAATGAAACCAGTGGCTATGCAAACCGAGTACTTTTTCAGTCACCTATTCTTATGTATACCGACTTGAAACAACTGCGCGAACTCGATGCAAAACACTATTACAACGAAAAAATTCAACTTAATTATCTGCCTGAAGAGGGCCTTGCTGCTGCAATTACTCGTATTTGTGATGAAGTAGTCGTTGCGGTTCGTGAACGCGGTGCCGTTTTTGTCGTTCTTACAGACAGAGACATCAGCCCGAGCACCTTACCAATTCCCGCTGCCATGGCCGTTGGAGCAGTTCAACGCAGGCTAATTGATAGCGCGTTGCGCTGCGATGCAAACATTGTGGTGGAGACAGCTTCAGCTAGAGACCCTCATCATTTTGCTGTGCTCATTGGCTTGGGCGCAACGGCCGTTTATCCGTTTTTGGCATATGAAACTATCGAACAAATGGTCGAAAAGAAAGAACTGGATCTTACCCCTATGCAAGCCGTGTTGAATTACCGGAAGGGAATAAATAAAGGGTTGTACAAGATAATGTCGAAAATGGGCATTAGCACAATCGCCAGTTACAGAAGCTCTAAATTATTTGAAGCTGTAGGCATTAGTAGTGACGTCATCTCACTTTGTTTTAAAGGCGTACCGAGCCGTATTCAAGGTGCTTCATTTATTGATTTCGAACAAGATTTAATTAATTTATCGAGAGTTGCTTGGCTAAAGCGTAAACAAATTTCTCATGGTGGTTTATTAAAATATGTTCACGGTGGCGAATACCACGCTTACAACCCTGATGTAGTGACCTGTTTACAAAAAGCCGTTGTCAGCGGAAAGTATGAAGATTACAAAATATATAGCAGTCTTGTGAATAACAGAGCTCCTGCACATTTACGCGATCTAATGGAAATCAAGAGCTTTAAAGAAGCTATTCATATTGATCAGGTTGAACCTGCAGAAAATTTATATCCTCGCTTTGATACTGCGGCGATGTCAATGGGTTCACTAAGTCCCGAGGCACATGAAGCGCTAGCAATTGCAATGAATCGTTTGGGCGGGCAATCAAATTCAGGTGAAGGTGGTGAAGATCCGGCTCGTTTCAATACAGAAAAAAACAGTAAAATAAAGCAAGTAGCTTCTGGGCGATTTGGTGTAACCCCTCATTATTTAATGAATGCGACAATTATTCAAATTAAAGTGGCGCAAGGTGCTAAGCCAGGTGAAGGTGGCCAGTTACCTGGTGATAAAGTGAATAAATACATTGCTGATTTACGTTTTTCAGTGCCCGGTGTTACCCTAATTTCACCGCCACCTCATCATGACATCTATTCAATTGAAGATTTAGCACAGCTTATATTCGACCTTAAACAGGTCAATCCTAAAGCGCTGATCTCTGTGAAATTAGTCTCTGAACCGGGTGTTGGTACGATTGCAACAGGTGTAGCAAAGGCGTATGCCGATTTAATTACGATTTCTGGATACGATGGCGGCACAGGAGCCAGCCCATTAACGTCCGTTAAGTATGCGGGAAGCCCTTTTGAACTCGGTTTAGCTGAGACACAGCAAGCACTGGTTGAAAACGGTTTACGTCACAAAGTTCGATTACAAACCGATGGTGGTTTAAAAACCGGCTTGGACGTGGTTAAAGCGGGTATTTTAGGTGCTGAAAGTTTTGCATTCGGCACTGGTCCTATGGTTGCTTTAGGTTGCAAGTATTTACGTATTTGCCATTTAAATAATTGCGCGACAGGTGTTGCAACGCAGGACCGAGCTCTACGTGAAAATTACTTCATTGGCTTACCAGAAATGGTAATGAATTATTTTAAGTTTCTCGCAGAAGAAGTGCGCGAAATTATGGCGAGTATTGGTGTTGTTAATTTTGAAGATTTGGTCGGTAGAACGGAATTATTGACTTTGGTGGAAGGCAAAACGGCCAAACAACAACGTCTTGATTTATCACCCCTTTTAGTTAAACCAGAAGCCGGCAAACATACACGTTTGTTTTCTTCAGGAACAAACAATGAACCAATTGATAAAGGCGTATTGAACAAACGAATTTTAGAAGACAACAAACACGCTGTTGAAAGTTTGAAAGGAGCGCAGGCAACATACAATGTTCGTAACACGGACCGCAGTATTGGTGCAACATTATCTGGCTATATTGCCAGCATACATGGCAACCAAGGTATGATAGATAATCCTATTCAACTGACATTAACAGGTACTGTGGGCCAAAGCTTTGGTGTTTGGAACGCCGGCGGCTTAAACATGCGCTTAATTGGTGATGCTAATGATTACGTAGGGAAAGGCATGGCGGGTGGAAAGCTAGTCATTCACCCACCGCGTAATGTGTCATTTGACACTCATAGCAGTACTATTATGGGCAATACTTGTTTATATGGCGCAACCGGCGGAAAGCTTTTCGCTTCAGGTCGTGCCGGTGAGCGGTTTGCTGTACGTAATTCAGGTGCAGTCGCGGTTATTGAGGGTATGGGCGATAATGGTTGTGAGTATATGACCGGCGGTATTGTGGCCTGTCTTGGTAGCGTTGGCATAAACTTCGGTGCCGGTATGACAGGTGGTTTTGCCTATTTGTATGATGAGTTTAATGATATAGATAATAGAGTGAATGAAGACCTTGTTGACATTATGAATGTAGACGACAAACCTATTCTATCTGAGCATCTGCGTGGTCTTATCAACCGCCATTATGAAGAAACTGGTAGTGAGCATTCACTAGCACTACTTACTAATTTCGCTGAAGAAAGTAAAAACTTTAGGCTCATTAAACCTAAAACCAGTGACGTTAAAAACTTGCTTGGTCATATCAGCCGTTCTACTGCAGAACTTCGCGTACAAGCGCAATAAGAAGGGAAAAATATTATGGCTAAAAATATATATCAATTTGTAGACGTTGAACGCATCGATCCTCCGAAAAAGCCAATTATGGTTAGAAAAGAAGATTTTGGCGAAATTTATCAACCCTTGTCTAAATCACAAACAGAAGGGCAAGCTGACCGCTGTTTGGACTGTGGTAATCCTTATTGCGAATGGAAATGTCCAGTACATAACTTCATTCCACAATGGCTAGAGCTCGCAAAAGAAGGCAGAATTATTGAAGCTGCCGAGCTTTCACATAAAACTAATAGTCTGCCTGAGGTTTGTGGTCGTGTTTGTCCACAAGATCGTCTATGCGAGGGCGCATGCACTCTAAACGACGATTTTGGTGCTGTCACTATCGGTAGCATAGAAAAATATATTACCGACACTGCATTTAAAATGGGCTGGCGTCCGGACATGTCTGACGTTGTTTGGACCGATAAAAAAGTAGCTATTGTTGGTGCCGGTCCAGCGGGTTTGGCTTGTGCCGATGTATTAGTTCGAAACGGAGTGAAGCCTGTTGTCTTTGATAAATACGAAGAAATAGGTGGATTACTAACGTTTGGTATTCCTTCTTTCAAACTAGAAAAAGAAGTTATTAAACTACGCCATCAAATATTCGCTGATATGGGTATTGAATTTGTTTTGAATACCGAAATTGGTAAGGATATTCAATTTCAAGACTTAATAGACAGCTACGATGCAGTTTTTTTAGGAATGGGCACGTATAAGTCAATGAAAGGTGGCTTTGAAAACGAAACTGCACCAGGCGTTTATGAAGCGCTACCCTTTCTTATTGCTAATATTAATCGCGTAATGGGTATTGAAAAATCGCCAGCTGACTTTATCGACATGAAAGGTAAAAAAGTGGTCGTGCTTGGCGGCGGCGATACAACGATGGATTGTGTTAGATCTTCAATTCGTCAGAATGCTGAATCAGTGACTTGCGCATACCGTCGAGATGAAGAGAGTATGCCCGGTTCAAGACGTGAAGTAGTGAATGCCAAAGAAGAAGGCGTGCATTTTCAATTTAACCTTCAACCTCTCGATATTGCAGTGGATGAAAAAGGCAATACCATAGGCGTTCGGGTTGTTAAAACGCAAATGGGCGATGCGGACTCAGCAGGACGTCGTCGTCCAGTTGAAATTCCTAATTCCGAGCATGTTTTAGAGGCAGATGCGGTCATTATTGCCTTTGGTTTCCAACCTAGTCCAGCTCCTTGGTTTGGGGAGTTCGGTATCATGCTAGATGAAAAAGGCAGAGTAAGAGCTCCCGCAAGAGGTCGCTTCGCATTCCAAACGTCTAACCCTAAGATATTCTCAGGTGGTGACATGGTGCGAGGTTCAGATCTGGTTGTGACTGCTATAGATGAAGGCCGCAAGGCGGCAGATGGTATACTTGACTATATGGGTATTTAATTAACCTCGCCTACAAAAACAACTATATCAATTAGGCGATCGCGCAGCAGGGGAGAATTAATACCCTGGTGCACAATCGCCTTTTTTGTGTATTTCAACCTAGCCCAAAAAATCTGAAGGCGCTTAACGTCCTACTTAAGGGCTGTGCAAATGCCTTATTAGGTTATTACTTACTATACCTAGCTATTATCTAGTAGACTACAAACCTTTAGTGTAGCTAGTAACCTGCCGATAACACTTCTAATATCCGTGTAAGAAACTTGACTTTCGATTGCGTGTTGCAAGGTAGCCTGCACAACTTATTGCAGAATGCAAAAGTGATAAAAGCCGGCACTGGAAGTCGGTATTGATGACGCAAACAGTAATTTAGCGAGAGTCAGCATTTAAGGCAGGTGAACACAGTGAACAATTCAATGAAATCCACAAATATTCAGAACACACTATTGGCCAAACTGCTACCAAGCGCAGTGGCTGTTGTTGTCATAGCCTCTTTATCAGCCTTTGCGACAGCGAATCAAATCAGTATAAAGTCAAAAACGCCAGATCAAGTAGAGCGCGCATTAACCGCACTACAGGATTCTCGGAACGCTAACCTTCAATCTGCATCTTATACCGGGCAAGAGTCATCGAAGAGCAGCAATTCGGTGCCCAAACAAGCACATGTTAAGAAAGTAGACTATTCACAAAAATCCGTTGCTGAATTAGTCCTCGCTGGTTTAGCTATTGCAAGTGAAGCAAAATACGAGTTATCTTCGCCAACAACCTCCAAAGAGCAAAAACCTGTCGATATAGCTAAAGACTATGCCGTAACTGATATTTTAAGTGTGGAAGAGTTAGATGCATACCAAAAGGCTACCCTCCTAACTGCCGATGCATCCGGATTTACGGCCCTTAAAGAAACAGTTAGCGAAGAAAACAGTCAGATTGCCAGTAATACTAACGACTTAGCAGAGAATGCTCTTATTGCATCACCTGCACCTGTTACAAAAGAGCTCAACACAGAAGCTGTAATCGCTGATACTGGAATTGAGGAAACTGACCCTATTGAGCATGAGATTGCAGAAAGCAAAGCCTCAGAGGTTGAGGTTGTTGCACTTGAAATCGCAGAAAGCGAAGAAGTTGCTTCTATTGCCATTTTGGAAGGGCAAGCGCCAGTGCTTTTAGCTCGTCTTTCAGCATACACGCAAGCATCGCCCAACAGCATATCTGATGATGAGACAGCCAATATTCCTCCAACTCCTCAGGTCGTAACTGATAAATTAGGTGCCAATGTTAATGTAGCAATACGCAGCGAAGGCTGCCCAGTGAACTTTAATAAGGTAAGTATTCCCTTGAACGGCAAATTGTGCCAAATATTTGCCGCCGACTTTCCGGCATCTATGATTTTATTCATTCCGCAAACACCAGAAGAGGTCGTTCAATATTATTTAGCGTCTGGCAGCTTTATTGAACCGAAAAAAATCAAGAAAAGAACGCTACTAAAAAGTACCGACAACAACACAACTTTAATCATTTCTAAAGACGGCAGTGGAACTCAAGTTGATATTCTCGTTAAGTCACCTGTTTCATAAAGCATTGATTTTCATATATTTATAGTTGCTACTCATTAATAAAAACGAAGGATTGTAATGATAAGTGCCCATTTTTTACTCACTTTAAACAGGTTAATTTAAATTCAATAAGCCGAAAAAACACTTTTCTACTGTTTATTTTCAACTAACAATATCTATTGGCACATCAATTGCAAATATTCAAAATGTAATGGGAACGTTCTCATTGCATTTTTTGATTTGGTCTTGATGGGTTTCTTCCTCACTCCAAAATTGAAGAAAATAACTAATGTATTAGGAGTTGTTATGGAATTTGCAATGGTACTTATTATGGTATTAATAGTCGTTGCTATTGTTGCTGTTAAATTCAGTGTTGAGGAGGTTAACTTTCCATTTACAAGTAAATCTCAACTTTTTTCTCCTGTTGAACATCAATTTCTCGATATGATTGAAAAAGCAGTCGGCAATGAATTTAGAGTTATGTGTCGAGTTAAATTAACCGACGTACTGGCTTTGCGTAAAAACACCAACAAAAAAATAGCGAAAAGTGCATTGATCCGAGCGAGTGGTAAACAACTGGATTTTGTTTTAGTAAGTAAAGCTGATATGACCCCCGTATTGGCATTAGATCTTGTACATGGACTAGGTAAAGAAGGTCACAAGACAACCCGAGACTTTTTTGTTACCGGTGCGTTAGACTCAGCAGGTATTCCTCATGCACGAATAAAAGCAAAGCACGGCTACAAAATTGAAGATATTAAAGCATGTATTGAAGCGAAGATTATGCCGCTTAGACGACGTCAGGGTAAACTTCCGATGCAAGCAGTTGAAGAGGCTCCAAGTTTATTTACCCCAACTAAACGTCCTACTCGTCCCGTTCGTTCATCAAGACAAGTAGCGGCTTAAGTCTTCATAATTAATTAACGCGAGATTTCATATGATTTCTTGCGTTTCTGCGCATGCTTAGTACACTTCTCAGTAATTGAACAAAGAGAAAACACATGAAAATAGCAATCTTAGGTGCGATGGACGATGAAGTTAAACTCATCAAAGAGTCGCTCGACCAATTGAAGGAAGTCACTTACTCGCATTTAGTCTTTTTTACTGGTGAGTTACATGGTCACGATATTGTTTTAGTCAAATGTGGCATAGGAAAAGTAGCATCGGCAGTTGCTACAACT
>JBLHOI010000056.1:0-9317 GCA_047621375.1 Glaciecola sp. | reverse complement strand
GTCGCTCGACCAATTGAAGGAAGTCACTTACTCGCATTTAGTCTTTTTTACTGGTGAGTTACATGGTCACGATATTGTTTTAGTCAAATGTGGCATAGGAAAAGTAGCATCGGCAGTTGCTACAACTATGATTATCGACAAATTTGAACCTGATTTTGTTGTCAATACTGGTTCTGCCGGAGGCTTTGACAAAGAACTAAATATTGGTGACATTGTGATTAGCGATGTAGTGACTCATCATGACGTAGATTTAACCGTATTTGGATATGTGCCGGGGCAATGCGCAGGTATGCCTGAAAACTATGTTTGCAACGAACAATTAATTGAGGCTGCAGAGAAATCAGCCAAGCAAATTAAGGATGTTAAAGTCAAGAAGGGTTTAGTTTGCTCTGGTGACAGTTTTGTTGGTAGTGATGAACTCGCATTGGCTACGCAAAAAAAATTCCCTGCAATGATAGCTGTGGAAATGGAAGGAGCTGCCATTGCACAAACGGCTTATTTAATGGGCATTCCATTTCTGATAATTCGCAGTTTATCGGATATAGCAGGAAAAACATCTACGCTTTCATTCCAAGCATATTTAGGAAAAGCGGCCAAAAATAGTGCACAGTTGGTAATGGGAATGGTAAAAGCCCTTCGTTAATCAATGGACAGTATCATCAGTTTTATCACGAACCAAGCTATTTCACCGTGGTTTATTTTATGCGCTGTTATCGTTTTCGAGCGTTTTTGGTACTTGCCCACTCGAACAGATCCGCTTACTTTTGTTCGATTTTTAGCAAGCAGAATGGCAGACCGAGTTTGCCCTACGTGCTCCTTGACGGCAAAATCACAGCCAAATAAGACGCAATTTTGGCTGTCCGGGTCGGTTGCTGCATTCATGATAGTCACGCCAACTTTACTTATTTTAGTTATATTTAGAGAGTTCGTTTATTACCCAGAATTATTCGATGCCATTATTTTATATTTGTGCATCCAATTTTCATCTCATATCCAACGTTTTCAGCACATTCGACGAGCATTATTAGAGGGCAAGAAGAAACTAGCGAGAGATTTTTTGGCGCCAATGATTTTGCGAGAAACAGCCATGCTGTCTGACGTTGGAATAAGTAAAGCAGCAATTGAAACCCTGTTACTGCGTTTTCATTATCAAGCGTTAGTATGCTTCTTCCTATTTATTATTTTTGGTCCATTCACCTTATTAACCTATCGATTATGTTACGAATTACACCTCGTTTGGAATAGTAAAATTGATGCCTACCGTCAATTTGGAAAGCCGCTCGCAAAGTTAGTCATGCTTTTTCAATGGCTACCTATTCGACTAAATTCTTTATTATCCATCGTACTAAGTCGGGGATTCAAGATTTCGTCTTATCTTAAAACACAAAAACTGACGACCCATTGGAATGAATCTCACGGCGCAATATTACTTCGTGCAAATCATTTCGCATTGGATATTAATCTCAGTGGCGCTGTGTTTTATAAAAACACAAAAGTGCGCCGGACTAAGTATGTTGGCAGAGGTGAGCCAACCGCACAGTTTATGCCTAATATCGTCGCTTTTATAAATCGTGTTCTTGCAGTTAATCTATTGCTTTTACTATTAACTTGCCTAACAATCAATATGCTTTTAAATACGGTATAAACAACAAAAGAGAGCTCACTTATCGTCCTTTTTAACTCCTATTTATTTTATGCGACCACTAAAGCAATAGTGATTATTAAAAGTATTGCAGCGAAAAGCAGTCCGATTGCGCTGCTAGTACTATTATCATTAAAGACATTACCGAGCCATTCTGAAAGCGACAAGCAACGTATTGTTAGCTTGTCACCTCACCTCACTGAAATTGTATTTGCGCTTGGTAGAGAAAAACAACTGGTTGGCGTTAGTGATTATAGTGATTACCCTTATTCTCAAGGTTGTATTGATAAACGTTGCTCTGTAAAAATACCATCGATGGCAAATTACCAAGGTGCTGATATTTCTGCAATTATTCGATCAGAGCCTACGCTTATTCTTGCTTGGGACGGCGGTAACAAAGCACAAGATATCGCTCGACTTGAGCAATTAGGTTATCCAGTGTTTCGATCATCCCCAGCAAATATTGAAACACTTCTTCAGGAAATACTTAATTTAGGCAAAACCCTTAATGCAGTATCAAAAAGTAAAAAACTGCATGAAAGAATGACGGCGCAAGCTCAACAAATTAGAGCACAGTACGCTAATAAAAACGTAGGTGCGCTGTATTACATGAGTCAACAACCGTTAAGCGGTATGGGAAGCGACATATGGCTCAATTCGCTACTTTCTTTGTGCAATATTGACAATATTTATGCAAATCTCCCAGCTTCCTACGCACAGTTCTCTGTTGCCGATATCATTAGGAAGCAGCCCGAGATTGTTATTGCTGCAACCCACCAAGATGCCCTCGCTGTGACTCAGTTTTGGGCTCCTCATTCGCACGTTTTTAACCCCAAAGTGGTCGTGGTGAACCCGGATGCTCTACATAGATTTACACCTCGAGTTTTACCCGAGTTAGCCATGTTATGTAAAAAGGTGTATTTTTAGAATATATAGCTAATATCGTTATATGCAGTTGATAAAGGTAACATTAGGCAACAAATCAAATGGAAGTAACTCGATGAGAAACTCAATCCTGACAAAAAGTAAAAAATCTATTGTTAAGCTACTCACCTGTGTCTGCTTATTTTTTGTTTCCGCTGCAGTAATGGCATCAACAGACATTAACGCAGAAGCTATGTTAGCCATGAAAAAAGTGGAGCGATTGCTGTTAGACGTAAGAACTGTCGAGGAATACACCAATAGCCATATTCCGACCTCAGTCAATATCCCCCTTAAAGAGATAGAAACTCGTTTATCTCGCCTCTCTGAATTTAAGGATTCTTCGGTTGTCGTATATTGTCGCTCTGGCTTCAGAGCACGCAAAGCGATTACTATATTGGAAGAACATGGTTTTACTAATGTGATGCATCTGAAAGGTGACATGTTAGGCTGGGAAGCTGAAAATAGACCAACCAATCAGTTAGGTCGATAAAATGCGGTTTAGTCATTGAACTCCACCATAAAGGTAATCGACGCCAGAACTAAAATAAGGCAAGCGATTAGAGTGAACCTGATGCCTGGATTGGTCCTGCAGATTTTTGCGCTTAGCATAGTGCTATGCTATTTTTTTTATGCACCCGCGCAACCTATTTTTGATTTTATTGGTGCATTAAAACTGAAATACAGCACCTCATTTGCAATTTTCTCAACAGCGATCTTTGGCGGACTACTTCCCTTTGTTATTTTATTTTTGAAAAAGCGAGTAACGAAGCCAGTTATTTCGCATCTCCTTTTCAATATTTTGTTATGGGCATTCATGGGCTGGCTGATTGATAGTTTTTATCAATTACAGGCTTTTATTTTTGGCAATGGCGTTGACGCTTGGACTATTGTCAAAAAAACTTTATTTGACCAATTTGTATTTAGCGTTTTTATAACTAGTCCATTTATTACTACGATGTATATCTGGCGGGAAACTAACTTTAATGGGGAAAAAACACGAAATGAGTTGTCAGTCAGTTTTTTCAAAGAAAAGTTACCCGCAACTATTTTTAGCACCTGGATTGTTTGGTTACCGGCAGTCACACTAATATACAGTATGCCACTAGGGCTGCAATTACCCCTATTTAACTTAGTCCTGTGTTTCTTTGTTCTGTTGATTAGCGCACTCAACAAAGATTAAGTATCTTTGTTTTAACCTCTAAACGCACTCGAGACAAAGGGAGTGCGTTTAGAAGATCTTTACATAGAGTCAGATGAGTGTTCGATGGACATTGGATGCTAACTTTCTTCAATGGTCAGCTTTTCATACTAATCTAATTCGAGCAAATTTACGCTTGCCGACCTGATACACACTTTCACCTTTTTCTTGCAAAACTAATCTTGTATCGCTCAACTTTTCACCGTTAATTTTTACAGCACCTTGCTTAATCATGCGTATCGCGTCTGATGTTGAAGCAACCAAATCCGCCAGTTTTAACAGATTCCCAATAGCAATACCTTCTACGTCCATTGTAATTTCTATTTCAGGCATTTCGTCTGGTATCGCATTTTTCTGGAAACGTTGGATAAAGTCTTGCAGTGCAACTTCGGCGTCAGCTTCACTGTGAAAACGTGCAATCAGTTCCTGTGCTAATGCAATTTTAACATCGCGTGGATTTTTGCCATTTTGGGTATCGACTTTACGTTGCTCAATTTCTTCAATCGGTTTAAAACTAAGCAACTCGTAGTAACGCCACATTAATTCATCAGAAATCGACATCACTTTACCGAACATCTCTGTCGGTGAGTCCGTAATTCCAATATAGTTATTCAATGACTTTGACATTTTCTGCACACCATCCAAACCTTCAAGCAGTGGCACCATTATTACAGTTTGTGGTTTTTGACCTTGGTCTTTTTGCAATTCTCTGCCCATCAACAGATTAAACCGCTGGTCTGTGCCACCCAACTCTACGTCAGACTCCAACGCAACAGAATCCCAGCCTTGCACCAATGGGTAAAGAAACTCATGAATAGCAATAGGTTGACCATTCGCGTAACGCTTTTTGAAGTCATCACGCTCCAGCATTCTTGCTACTGTTTGACTCGCCGCTAGCTTAATCATGCCGGCAGCGCCCAATTTATCGAACCACTCAGAATTGAAGCGGATAATAGTTTTAGCTGGATCAAGAATTTTAAATACCTGTTCTTGATAAGTTTTGGCATTTTCAAGCACTTGTTCTTTGGTAAGTGGCTTGCGCGTTACATTTTTACCCGTCGGATCACCAATTAAGCCGGTGAAGTCTCCTATAAGGAATGTAACTTCATGTCCTAACTGCTGAAATGTTCGAAGCTTATTTATTAAAACCGTGTGTCCTAAATGCAGGTCGGGCGCAGTAGGATCGAAGCCCGCTTTAATTTTTAAAGGCTTACCGGTTTTTAACCTCGCAATGAGCTCTTCTTCAATTAAAATCTCCTCTGAGCCGCGTTTTATCTCCGCGAACGCTGTTTGCCAATCTGCCATTACTTATTCCTGTAGTATGAAAAGTATAAAGTGAATCACTTTATAACTAACTAAATTTACTAGATTTTAGTTGAAATATTTTACCCATGAGTAAAATACATTCGAAATTTCGATGATAACAACCTCTAAATTGAACCTTTACGCTGGATTCGAGACTAAAATCATTATATTCTTACGTTTTACTGAATAACCATTTTACGGTCGTATGATTACGAATACAATAAAACAACTGCCAAAACCACATCGTTGGACACTTGCATGTGTCGCGTTAGGCTTAGTGTGTTTGATTCTATTCCCCTTTGACTCAGTGAAGGCCTCCAAGAATATTGAGATCAAACAATTACTACCGGGCATTAAATACGAATTGCATCTTCCCGCAATCGCTACCGATAAAGTTAGCGCCGCATCTGAAGATGATATAGATAACTGGCAAACCTACAAAGTCAAAAGTGGTGATACCTTAGCCAAAATATTTTCGCAAGTAGGTTTGTCTGCGCGCGACACCTACGATGTTAGCAGAGCCGGAGACTTAGCCAAAAATTTAATCCAGATAAAACCAGACGATCTTCTCTATCTTCATGTTGACGACTCCAATCAATTTGTGTCGTTACGTTATCCACTGTCTAAAACCGAAACCTTAGCTGTTGGGAAAAATATAGATGGTAATCTTGTTAGTGATGTATCAATTAAACAAGTCGAAACGCTGCATAGCTTTGCTCAGGGTGAAATCCGCAGCAGTTTCTGGAATGCAGGCACCGAATCAGGCCTAACTGATAATCAAATAATGCGCCTCGCAGGCATTTTTAGCTGGGACATCGACTTCGCGCAAGAAATTCGTGAAGGCGACTCATTCAATGTCATTTTTGAGAAGCAATATATAGATGGTGAATTTATTGGTTTCGGTGATATTGTTGCAGCCGAATTTAAAAACCAAGGCGAAGTTTTCCAAGCGGTAAAATACGATGATGGTAACTTTTACACGCCCGACGGTAAAAGTATGCGCAAAAGTTTTTTACGCGCTCCAGTTTCGTTTAAATACATTAGCTCAAGCTTTAAAAAAAGCCGATTTCACCCGGTACAGAAAAGATGGAAGGCCCATCGTGGAGTCGATTACGCAGGTAAAGTGGGCACCCCAGTAATGGCTGCAGGTGATGGTAAAGTCATTAAGTCGGCCTATGACAAATACAATGGTCACCATGTTTTTGTTCAGCACGGCGAAAGTTACACAACGAAGTACTTACATTTCACCAAACGCGCAGTGAAATACGGTGATAATGTCAAGCAAGGACAAACTATTGGCTATTTAGGCTCAACTGGACTCGCTTCTGGACCGCACTTGCATTATGAGTTTCTGGTTAATGGTGTGCATCGTAATCCAAGAACAGTAAAATTACCGCAAGCAAACCCGATAGCCAAAGAGCATGCACAAGCGTTTAAATTGATTGCTCATAAGCGTGTTGAGCAACTGAATAATAATAAACGAATTATGTTAGCTATGAATTAAGCAACCATCGTTTCAGGACGTGTGACTAGACTTAATTTTTCAAGTGATGCTATCCACCCATATTGCTGATGCAGCATATCTTCTTCACGCTTAAATCCGCTTTGAGAGAGTTTAATTGACGTGGTTGTAGGATTATCAAAGTTGAACTCTATAGCCACTTGAGTCACCTCCTTGGTATCTTCCCAACGCCAACTAAAATACAAATTCTGACGTAAATTAATGGTTTTATAAGTACCGACTATTGTCTGTTGAAAACCGTCAGGGGATTGCAGTATCAAGCGATAATTACCACCTTCAGTGAAGTTTGACATATACTGAGACACCACCATATTTCCCGGTGCGAACCAACGCACAAGCACATTTGGATCATGAAAAGCGGTATACACATCGTCAAGTCGTGCGTTGAGTGTACCGTTAATGGTGAAATCATACATAAAATCTGCTTCGCTTATTATTCTCAACTGTGATAAAAATATTATCGGCATCGGTGCCATTTTCTTCACCGTCAATTTCATCAAATTTGGATTACATTGCAATGCCCAAACTAGCTATTATTTCTCGCGAGTACCGTGCCTATCAAAAAGCGCTACACAATTTACAGTTAGCGGGTGAGTTCAATGATGTTGAACTCATTTGGGCAAATGACCATGCAGACGGTGCCCGTTTAGAAGATATAGAATATGCGCTAGCAAACCCAAATGTCATGTCACGATATATTGATGACTGTCACAATCTTACTTGGCTACAGTCAACTTGGGCCGGCGTTAACACGCTTGTTAATAAGCAAAAAAAAGACTATCAACTAACCGGTTTAAAAAACGTATTTGGTGCTCAAATGCGTGAATATGTGATGGCCTATTTACTCTATTTTCAACGTCACATTCCTGAATTAATCACTAATCAGCAGCAGCGTCACTGGCAACAATATCGTATTCCTACACTGCAACATCAAACCATGGGGATCATGGGTTTGGGAAGTATTGGAAAAGACGTCGCGCAGGTTGCCAGAGTATTTGGCATGAACGTCTATAGTTTAAATGCATCCAGCAGACCAGTTGAGGCTGATCAACATTTTCATTTAGCTCAGTTATATGAATTCGCTAGCAAAGTCGATGTCATTGTTAATTTACTGCCACATACAATTGAGACCACTGGTATTTGTGATGCAACGTTTTTTGAAAGCATGCGAGCGCACGCTATATTTATAAATGCGGGACGTGGGAACGTCATTAAAGACGACAACGATTTAGTAAATGCATTGAATAATCGAAATATCCGAGGCGCTGTTATCGATGTATTCAAAACAGAACCATTATCCACTGAGCATCCCTTTTGGCATACACCTAACCTACTAATGACGAATCACACCGCTGCAACAAGTCAGCATGAGTTAGTCTTTAAGGTATTTAAAGACAACTTACGTAATAAGTTACGGGGCTTGCCTCTTAATTCAGGCATTAATATGAAGCAAGGGTATTGAATGCTTACAGTAAAAGAAATCGAAACTGCAGTGCACCTACGCTGATCGCCTTTTTACTGCATAGGACTCGATTTTGTTAACAGGATTGTGTAGCTGAGTTTAATCCTTCAATAGTCTCGTCATGCCAAGATTGAATAAACGCAACCAATGGCCGCTGAGCTTGCCTCTAAATTCTCTATTGATAGTGATCACTGCATCTTTCTTTGATTGCTTTGTATTCTCAGTGGAATTTATCAAACCATCATACTTATCTAGTATGCCTAGTAACTTAGCACCGGCACAGATTTCGTCATTTTTGAGCCCCATTGGATACCCAGTGCCGTCCATAAATTCATGATGTTGCATCACCATTTTTCGAGCTTCATCCCATATACTCAGGTTTTCCAGCAAACGCGCACTTTTATAAACATGAGAGCGCAATAAATTTTGCTCCAAGCTAGTTAGCTCAGTCTCCTTATTTAGGACCTCTGCTGGCATGAAAGATATACCAAAGTCGTGCACATAGCAGGCGACGGCTAATTGGGATTTATTAATGGGATTTTCACTCAATGCGTTTATATAAAAAGCCAGTTTCGCAATTCGATCGCCTCGACCCTCAGTATAACCTGCACGCTTTTCAATTGGCTTCATCAGTTCTCTAAAAAAGAGCAGATCGACTTGTTGTCCAGGCGTTAAATTTTTAGGAATACCCGTGCGCGCTATATTAACACTATTCTGCAAGGGAGCATCTTCTTGGTATAATTGTCGAGACGGTTCAATCAAGTTTACCGCTTTGGCAAGCAAGCCTTCATGACGAGGCTGATTTGTTCCGTCAATTTCAGAAATAATAGCGATAACTGCATCATTTAATTCGCCATCATATTCTGCTTGACCCGATTTTACACAACTTTCAACAAACACTTTTACTTTGTCCATAAGCAGAAGAACTAGGTCGCTCATGTTACTGGTGTAATCAATTTCGCCTTTTCGGAGCAAATCAAGCAAATCTTCAAGGTGCTGCAATACATTTATCATTGGTGTAAATGACACTAAGCCTAAATCACCTTTAATAGTATGCACTGAACGGAACAAAGCGCGTTGTAACTCATTATCTTTAGGGGTGAGTTCTAACTCAATTAGTATTTGCTCACTCGCCTCGTATAATTCATTAATTTCTTCAATTAAGTCGTGAAGAATATCGTCTTCCAATTCTTCATGCTTAAAAATAGGCATAAGTGCTCACTTACTGCAGATAAATAGGTCGTGTTAGTATATCGGCACTGTG
>JBLHOI010000055.1:0-9365 GCA_047621375.1 Glaciecola sp. | reverse complement strand
GTTTCATATCGAAACGTTCGTCACTAGTAAGCACAGCCGTCATGTCATAGGACTTATCATAGACAGAGCTCAATGCAATAATTTTCGCGCCTGTTTTCTTGGCGATGGTCAGTGCCTTTAATAACGACGACTGCTGGTCAAGGCTAGGGTCGATAACAGCTAATATCTTTTTACAATTAAACATAGGTCTCTCCAAGCTTGTTGTATCTACTCATTGAAAATTTTACCGGCTTTAGAATATCACTGAAAAGAGAGTAATGCAGGGCCTATAGCAACCTTACTTAGATTAACAGGCACTGGTGAAGTACACTTTCGTTTCTGGTCATGGACAAATTAAACTGTTTTGCAGAAAATCGCCTTTCCTCGAATCGTTGAGAAAGGTCAATCAGAAAGTGCAGTAAGCGTTCTTCAGCGCTGCGCTTCGTCAACAACATCAGATTTGAATGGCTATGTGTGACTTGCATATAACGACTTAGATTTATCACCACAACTTACTAATCTGTCAGTCTTGTGAAGGGGGCTTTTTCGCTCGTTATTTCGTCTAACGATGCTAGTTCGACTTCGTGTAAATTAAGGGCTAAACATAAGTGACTAAAACGGTGACGTTGACAGTGCATTGAAAATTCAGAACCTCGCGCCATGACAGCTCTGTTAATTAGTTTGGTTCTAAGTATTACCCGTAAATAGATTGAAGGTCAAGACCAAAGAAAAAACAAATAACAAAATAGAAATGACCTTTCGGGTCATTTTATGTTGAAAAACAGGTACCAAAAAACTAGCACCTAGACTTGTCGCCATAAGAGTAGGTAATGTTCCTAAACCAAAAGAAAACATCACTAATGCACCTTGCATTGCTGACTCACTAGCTAACGACCAAGTTAGAACCGAATAAACTAATCCACAAGGAAGCCAACCCCAGATCATCCCGTAAGCTAAGGTATAGAATGGATTTTTAAAGGGAATAAGTTTTTTAGACAAAGGGGATATTTTTCTCCAAAGCTTTCCTCCCATTTTCTCCAGTAGCGATAGGCCTTTGTACCAGTCCCCAATGTATAGTGCTAAGAGTACTAAAAATACAATACTAATGATTTGTAAGATGGGTAAGCCAGATTGAATATTAACCGTTGCCATACCGCCCACAAAGCCAGTGAGCGCGCCTGCTATTGTATAACTAATAATTCGACCCAGGTTATATGAAAAAATATAAGGAAGTTGGGACTGATCCTTTGGGATCGCAAATGAAAAAGCACTCGCTATACCGCCGCACATGCCGATGCAATGAACGCCGCCAGCGATACCAATAAAGAAGGCACCAACGTAATTAATTTCGAACATTATTTGCGATCTTCGGCGTTATCAGCTTTGTCTTTTGGCTCGACGATGTTGACACTTTCTTTGCTTATGTCGTCATCAAACAAAATACTGTAGCCCTGGCGATCTAAGTCTTCAAATTGATTTGACCTGACAGCCCAAAAAAAGATGATGACGCCAATACCCACAATAATGATTGCTAGTGGGATTAAAACATAAATAATACTCATACGCGCTTATCCATTTTTTTGCCTTAATCTCTAAGAAGACGGGTTGAATTATAAACTACAATGATGGAACTGATAGACATTCCAAGTGCGGCCATCCAAGGCGTTAAAAAACCAGCCATCGCTAATGGTAAAACAAGCACATTGTAACCGACTGCCCAAACCATATTTTGCTTTATCTTATGCCGAGCTTTTTTAGCCATAGAAAGTACCAAGACAAGTGAATTCAGTTGAGCGTTAAGTAATATAACGTCTGCTGCATTTTTAGCTAGGTCCGAAGCGTTTCCAACAGCTACTGATACATCGGCAGCAGCTAGTACGGGAACATCATTGATACCGTCACCTAACATTAATACCTTTTTACCTTGTTTTTGCAGTCTTGTAATTGTCTTTAGCTTTTGTAATGGTGTGCATTGCGCATAGGTTCGGCCAATGCCTAATTTAAGCGCAACATCGCGTACATTTTTTTCGCTATCGCCACTCAATATGCTTGTGTCATATCCGCTTAGCTTTCTTAATATGTCAGCTACGTCATGCTTTATTTCGTCTGCTAACCAAAATGCCGCGACAACATCTCCGTTTTTTGCAAGGATGATGGACGCATCTGCGAATTCATCTATCAATACATTGTTAATATCTATACCAATAAAATTAGCAGAGCCCAACTGATAACCATCGCCATTAATAGTGCCATAAATACCATTGCCAACACTAACGTTAAAGTTATCAATCTGTTGATGCTGAATATCAATATTGAATTTTGAAAATGCTTTTGCAATAGGATGCTCAGATCGAACTTCTAATGCAGCCGCTATAGATAAAAGCGTGGATTTTTGAGATGCATCTGCCGCCCATATTTTTTCTACGGAAAACTCCCCACGGGTCAGTGTGCCTGTTTTGTCGAACACAATGTCAGAAATTTCACTCAGTTGTTCTAGTGCATCTGCGCGTTTGAGTAATATGCCGTTCTTATTTAACTTGGCCATGGCGCAAGTTAACGCTGACGGCGTTGCTAAACCGAGTGCACAAGGGCAGGTAGCAACGAGCACCGAAATAGCGATCCAGAACGCTTCAGGACTGTCTTGCAAGAACCAGAATGCGTATGTAAGTGCAGTAAAGGCCAAGACAATAATACTAAAGTGCCTGCTTAGCCTGTCTGCCATTAAAGCGACTTTAGGTTTGTTTACCATCGCCGCTTCTTGCAATCGCAAAATTTGATTTACCGTTGCATACTTCAGCGTTTGGGTAACTTTAATCGTAATAACACCGAGTTGATTTAACGTACCACCATAAACACGGGCGCCGAGTTGTTTCTCAACTGATTCAAATTCACCAGTTAACATCGATTCATCTATTATTGCCTGACCTTCAGTTATTTCTCCATCAACAGGTACAATTTCCCCCGCTTTGACGAGCACCAAATCATTAATTTGTAATTGTTTTGCCAATACTGAGGTTAGTTCGCCGTTTACCCATTTATATGCGGTTACAGGTATATGTTTCAACATGTTTGAAGATATTTGATTCGCTTTATGTCGAGTTCGTTGTTCTAAATAACGACTAATAAGGAGAAAGAAAACGAACATACAAATTGATTCAAAATAAACTTCTGCGTCAACATTATTAACTGTTATTAAGCCGGCAATATAGGTTGAAAATATAGCGATAGTTACCGATATATCCATATTTATCGTTTTTGCCATCGTGGATTTTAACGCACTAAGGTAGAAGACACTGCCTGAATACAACACAACAGGTGTCGTTAACACCAGACTGACCCAGTTAAAAAATCGTGTAGTCTCAGCTTCAATGTTGCCAAACAAATCGAAATATTGTGCCATTGCTAACATCATAACCTGCATGGTCATTAAGCCCGCTAATCCCAATTTTTTTAAATAAGCTTTTTGTTCATTTTTAAACGAGACTTCGTGATTGTCAGCCTGAAAGGGAAGGGATTCATATCCTATGTTCTTAAGTTGTTTAAGTAGCTGAGAAAGTTTAATTTCTTTATCATTCCACGTGATCATCGCTCTACGCGCACCTACATTGACAGAAACCTGTTTAACACCGACAACTTTGGCGAGTTGTTTTTCTATTAGCCACCCACAGGCCGCACACGTTATACCTTCTACCGTTAACTGTATTTGTTTGTGTTTGCCATTTTCAAAAACAAACTCTTCCTGTAGCTCTGGCTCGTCATATACAGCGAGTTTGCTCATTGTGTTATCAAGCGCTGCGTCACCTTTTGTTGCGGGCTCGGTTCTAAATTCGTAGTAACTCTCTAAACCATTTTCAACAATGGAGCTTGCAACTGCTTGGCAACCTGGGCAGCACATATTATGCGTTTTATGAAGAATGGTGACAGGGTACTTGTCACCTTCTAAATTGGGAAGACCACAATGAAAACAAGCGCCCTTCGATACATTAATAGCCATTGGGAATGGGTACCGCCGTTATGGATTGAATTTTATTGCCGTAGATGCCGGCAAAACTGCCGTTTTCTGAACTTTCCAACTTTCGTCAAGGGGGGTGAGGCGCAAGCGCCATTTACCATTGATATTGGTATCGGTTTGCGCTCTGTAAATGCCATTAGCATCGGCGCTTAATAATACATAGAAGTCTTTGGCTTCCTGGGTAACATGATAAAAGTCTAATTTAAGTGCTTGTCTGCTTTGCGGAGCCCCGGATAAGAATTCAACCGAAATTAAATCATCATTGATGCTTAATGTCGTTGTAATATTTAATTCCTTAGCCTTTTCAATTTTATCTAACCTAGCATTAATCGCTTTACCTTCTTTATAGTAATCATCAACTACTAAGCTATTTGTTCCGTCGGTCGCGTAGCTAACAACAATTCCGCCAACAATGAATGACGACAAAGGAATACAGATTAAAAACCAAGGCCAAAATTGTTTGTACCACGGCTTACTGTCTAACTCTTCCATAATGCTTAAACTCTACTCTAATATCAGGTGAAATAATTGTTTGTCTTGTAGGGAGTATACGGACTCGGACACAAAAAAGCCTCGGCAATTCGAGGCTTTTATAGTTGTTTTTTACTTACGTTGAGACAGGCTGTAAACATAAGCGGCAACAACATGCACCTTATCCTCACCAAGTGTCTCGTTAAATGCTGGCATTACGCCGTTGCGTCCATAATAAAGGGTTTGCGTTACTGTCTTCTGGTTACCACCATACAACCAAATATTATCTGTTAGGTTAGGGGCCCCAAGAATTTGATTTCCTTTACCGTCTATTCCATGACATGCAGAGCAAATCACAAATCTTGCCTTTCCTGCTTCCTTCAAACCAAGGTCAACGTCACGGCCACTCAAGCTAAGTGTATATGCAACAACTTCTGCTACGCCGTCCTCACCCATACTGTTTAACCAAGCTGGCATAGCAGCACGACGACCTAAAATTAGAGTTTCTTTAATCTTGTCCCCAGAGCCACCATACAGCCAATCGTCATCAGTTAGATTAGGGAAACCAGAGGCTGCACCTTTCGCATTTGACCCATGGCATTGGGCGCAGTTTTGCAAAAATAATCGCTGACCAACTTGAACTGCGCTCTCATTGTTAGCTAAAAGCTCCACTGGCGTCTTTGCATATTCCGCAAAGATAGGATCAAATTTTTCATTAGCGTATTTGATTTGAAGGGCGTAGTCATTCCAATTACCATCATCAATGTCTTTCTGCAATGCTAATTTTGATTCTTCCAAGGAAAGAATGCCTTGGTTAGAACTTGTCCAGCCCAGTAGTCCTTTGTAACCGCCTAAGCCCGGGTAAAGGATCAAATACGCAACACCCCAAACAATACAAATGTAGAATAAGATTGTCCACCAACGAGGTAACTGATTATTCAATTCTTCTATGCCGTCATATACGTGTCCCATTGACGCGCCTTCTTCAACTCCAGTATCGTTTGATAGACACCAGCGCAGCAACAAAAAACAACCTAAGATCGAACCGAGCGTTATAACAGATATCCAAATTGTCCAAAACATACTCATAGGTTCAAGACTCCTGATCTTCTTTATTTAAATTAGTCTTTTTCTCATCATCGAAAACTAAGTTTGCAGCCTCGTCGAAGTTCTTTTTATTGTAGCTACTGAAGGCCCAATAACAAACTCCAACGAAAGAAATGAAAACGATGACCGTAAATATGCTACCTATAGTTCCTTGATCCATTATTTTAAATGTGTCCCAAGTTGCTGCAGATAAGCGATTAAGGCTTCCATTTCTGTTTTTCCTTCCACTGCAGCTACAGCACCTGCAATATCCTCGTCTTGATAAGGCATACCTAACATTCGGTTAACCTCCATTTTCTTAACAATATATTCACCGTCAAGTGTGTTTTCAGCCAACCACGGGTAACCCGGCATATTTGATTCAGGAACCACGTTTCTTGGATTTAATAAGTGAACTCGGTGCCACTCATCACTATAACGCTGACCGACTCTAGCTAAATCAGGACCTGTTCTTTTTGAACCCCACAAGAAAGGGCGTTCCCATACCGATTCACCAGCTACGGAGTAGTGTCCATAGCGCTCGGTTTCAGAACGGAAAGGACGGATCATTTGGCTATGACATCCAACACATCCTTCGCGGATATATAAATCTCTGCCTTCCAACTCCAGCGCAGTGTATGGGCGCAAGCCCTTGACTGGCTCTAATGCTTGTTGGTCAAACATAAGTGGAAGAATTTGTGCCATTGCACCAAAGCTGATCGCGACTAAAATAAGAACCGTTAACAAACCGACGTTTTTTTCTAATAACTCATGTGGATTTTTCATTATCGCTATCCTTACGCTGCAGCGATTGCAGGGTTAGCTGCAACGCTTTCTTTGGGTGCGTTAATAGTGCGGTAACAGTTGTATGCCATAATAAACATACCTGTAACAACAAATAAACCACCGATGAACCTGACAATATAGAAAGGCTTAGAGGCCTCTAATGATTCAACAAAAGAATAAGTTAGGGTGCCGTCTGAATTGACTGCTCTCCACATTAGGCCCTGCAGAACACCAGACATCCACATTGCAACGATATACAAAACCACCCCGATTGTTGCTAACCAAAAATGAATATTAATTAGCTTTGTACTGTACATTTTAGGTTGACCAAATAAGATTGGGACTAAGTGATAAACAGATCCAATAGTAATCATGGCAACCCAACCTAACGCTCCCGAATGAACATGCCCAATAGTCCAATCTGTATAGTGAGATAAAGCATTGACTGTCTTAATTGCCATCATTGGGCCTTCAAAGGTAGACATACCATAAAATGATAGTGAAACAATTAAAAAGCGCAAAACCGGATCCGTTCTTAGCTTATGCCAAGCACCTGACAGCGTCATGATACCGTTGATCATTCCTCCCCATGAGGGCACGAATAGTATTATTGACATTGCCATTCCTAGCGACTGTGTCCAATCCGGAAGAGCAGTATAATGGAGGTGGTGTGGACCAGCCCAAATGTATAGTGATATAAGCGCCCAAAAGTGAACAATTGATAACCGGTACGAGTAAACCGGACGGCCCGCTTGTTTAGGTACGAAGTAGTACATCATTCCCAAGAAACCTGCAGTTAGGAAAAAACCAACGGCATTGTGCCCGTACCACCATTGCATCATGGCATCTACTGCACCTGCATAAATGGGGTATGACTTCGTTAAACTAACCGGAATAACCATACTGTTGCCTATATGCAGCACAGCAACGGTTAGCATAAACGCACCCAAGAACCAATTAGCGACGTATATGTGAGATGTTTTACGTATAATAAGCGTACCAAAAAAATTGATAATGTAAGCGAGCCAAACTAGTGTAATTAGAATGTCGATTGGCCATTCTAACTCAGCATATTCTTTGCTAGAGGTATAACCTAAAGGCAAGGTTATTACCGCCGAAACGATAACTGC
Source organism: Glaciecola sp. (assembly GCA_047621375.1). Lineage (GTDB taxonomy): Bacteria > Pseudomonadota > Gammaproteobacteria > Enterobacterales > Alteromonadaceae > Glaciecola. The sequence continues at coordinate 1,901 of JBLHOI010000055.1, read as the reverse complement.
CTGCCATCCCCAGAAGGTAAAGGCCGCTAATTTGTCGCTGAATAATCTAACTTGTGATGTTCTCTGCACAATATAATAGGAGGTCGCAAATAAGGCGCTTCCACCAAATGCAAAGATAACCGAGTTAGTATGCAAAGGACGTAACCGAGAGTAGGTTAACCATGGAATGTCAAAGTTCAATGCAGGAGCAAATAATTGCGCAGCAATTAAAACTCCCAGTGACATTCCGATAATGCCCCACACAACGGTCATTACTGTGAACTGCCTGACTACTTTATAGTTGTATTCAGGATGTACTTGGCTTGTTTCACTCATTTTAATCTATCTTCCGCGTCGAGAAAAAATAACTACATCCCAATGCTGTTAACTTAAGTTTTTCCCTAGTTGAGTAGTGAGACTAAGTTAAGTAAGCTATTGAGGTGTTACATACGGATAATAATGTTTTTAAGTACAAAAAGATATATTACTAGAGTAGGACATGAACTGCATCAATAGGGGCATGTCTAGAGTTAATGAAATGTAAATAAATTAGAAAAAAATGTATTCAAAACAGGCAGTAATACTCTTTATAGCCCTAATAATAATAAGCCTTTCAGGTGTTTATTATAAAAATGTTAATAGTGAAATAAATCATCAAGAAAAATGTGATTTAACAATCAAAAAGTGCACATTTTTGTACGAAAAAAATAAAATAAATGTCAGTTTTTTATCTCCGATCGTCACTGAAGAGGAAATTTTACTCTCTATTGATATGCCACAAGAACTCAAACTGACAAAAGCTTGGGTTGAAGGGGCTAATATGTTCATGGGTAAAACACCCATTATCAAAGAAGAGTTGGCTTATGTAACTTTTTTGGGCAGTTGCAATCTTGCTAAAATGCAGTGGCGATTAAACTTACATATTGAGAACCAAAACGGCCAAGTAAAAACTTACTCCGCCGCTTTTTATACAATTAATGATTAACTTACATTTGAGATTGCAGATAATTGGATAATCCCAACATTTCTATTAAACCGAGTTGTTGTTCTAACCAATGTGCATGATCCATTTCAGTGTCATCTAACAAAATCATTAGCATGTCGCGAGTTACATAGTCTTTTTCAATTTCACACATTGCGATAACATTTCGTAGTTTGTCTGCAACTTCGTATTCAACGCGCAAATCACTCTGTAGCATTTCAGGCACGGTTATACCTACTTTGTATCCAACACGTGTTTGCATGTCCGGCTTACCGCCTAAGAATAGCATGCGCTCGATGAGCTTAGTCGCATGACCTTTTTCATCGTCAAATTCATGGTTGATACGCTCATATAACTTGTTTAAACCCCAGTCCAAGTACATTTGAGAATGCACAAAGTACTGGTCCATTGCTGCTAATTCATATCCTAGGAGTATATTTAGCCCGCCAATTATATTTTTATTACCTTGCATATTAATCTTCCTCTACTTGAGACTGAAGGTAGTTTTGAATACCTAACTGCTCAATTTGGTATTCTTGAGTGTCTAACCAATCATAGTGATCCTCTTCGTATTCAAGAATACTCGCTAACAAATCTCGAGTGACAAAGTCCAAATGTGATTCGCATAGTGCTATCGCGTCTTTCATTTGTGGTATTTGCTTGGTTTGGAAACCTGCATCACATTTAAGCATTTCAACTGGGTCTTCACCTATGTTTATCTTGCCTAGCATTTGCAAGTTAGGTAAGCCTTCAAGAAATAAAATCCGAGTTATTATCTCATCTGCTTGTTTCATATCCTTTATGGATTTTTTGTAGCACCTTTTATTAAGAACCTCGAAACCCCAGTTTTTATACATCCTAGCATGTAAAAAATACTGATTAATTGATGTTAGTTCTGTGGTAAGTACTTCATTGAGTACTTTAATGACTTCTGGTTTGC
>JBLHOI010000054.1:0-9410 GCA_047621375.1 Glaciecola sp. | reverse complement strand
CATAAATGTCGATAACTGCTTGTGGGTCAATACCATTATTTTTTGACTTGCCCATTTTTATCATACCAGCGTGCTGAACTTCAGTACCATCTGCTAATGTTGCTTTGGCGATGCGGCCCTTAACGTCTTTTTCAACAGTGACTTTGGTAGGAGCATGCCAAATTTCTTTACCTTTTTCGTCTTTTGTAAAGAAGGCGTCTGCAAGCACCATACCTTGGCATAACAGTTTTTTGAATGGCTCGTCGCTATTTACTAGACCTTCATCACGTAAAAGTTTGTGGAAAAAACGAGCGTATAATAAATGTAATATAGCGTGTTCAATTCCGCCAATATATTGATCAACAGGAAGCCAGTAGTTGGCTTCTTTCGGATCAAGCATGGCATCAGATGGCGCTGATGCATAACGAGCGTAATACCATGAGGACTCCATAAAAGTGTCAAAGGTATCTGTTTCGCGTGTTACTGGCTGGCCATTGTGAGTTGCTTTCGCCCATTCTGGGTCAGCCTTGATTGGCGAATTTACACCATCCATTACAACATCTTCAGGCAATACAACAGGCAAGTCTTCAGGGTTAACAGCAAAAGATTCACCTTTATCGTTAGTGACGACAGGAATTGGTGCCCCCCAATAACGTTGGCGTGACACTCCCCAGTCGCGAAGACGGTAATTAATCGTCTTTTTACCTTTGCCCAACGACGCTAGTTTGTCAGCGATCGCATCGAAACCTTCTTGGAACGATAATCCGCTGTATTCTGCGGAATTCATCAGTGTATGTTTTTCTGTGTATGCTGCCTTATTTATGTCAGCGGTCTCTTTATCGTTAGGTGTGAACTCAACGACTTGTAAAATTGGAAGCTGGTACTTAGTGGCAAATTCCCAGTCTCGCTGATCGTGGGCAGGAACCGACATTACTGCGCCAGAGCCATAACTCATCAAGACAAAGTTTGCAATCCAGATAGGAATTTTTTCGCCTGTTAATGGATGCACAGCGTTCAAGCCTGTTGATATTCCTCTCTTTTCCATTGTAGCCATATCGGCTTCAGTGGTTTTGGTGTTTTTGCACTCGTCTATAAACGTGCTCATCTCGGCATTTTCTTTTGCCACTTCTAGGGCAAGAGGATGTTGTGCTGCAACCGCTAAGTAAGACGCCCCATATAGGGTGTCAGGTCGGGTTGTATAGACTTCTATTTGACTTATACCTGCTGTTTCAGTGCTCAAATCAAACGCAACGTCGACACCCTCAGAGCGGCCAATCCAATTTCGTTGGGCGGTGACAACTTGTTGCGGCCAATCACTCAATTTATCTAAATCTGCTAATAACTGTTCAGCATAACTAGTTATTTTAATAAACCACTGGGGTATCTCTTTTTGCTCAACCAAAGCACCAGAACGCCAGCCTCGACCATCAATGACCTGTTCGTTTGCCAACACAGTTTGATCAATTGGATCCCAGTTTACGGTTGCGTTCTTCTTATATACCAAGCCTTTATCGAATAAACGAGTAAAAAACCATTGTTCCCAACGATAGTAATCTTGTTTACAGGTTGCTAGTTCGCGGCTCCAATCATAGCCAAACCCAAGTGCATTAAGTTGGGTTTTCATATAACTGATATTTTCATAAGTCCATTTTGCGGGTGCTGACTTGTTATTGATAGCAGCGTTTTCCGCAGGTAAACCAAATGCATCCCAGCCCATGGGTTGCAGAACATTTTTCCCCTGCATGCGATGAAAACGACTAACAACGTCACCAATAGTGTAATTACGAACATGACCCATATGCAGGCGACCGCTGGGATAAGGAAACATAGACAGGCAATAAAATTTTTCTCTATTGTCATCTTGTTTCGCTGCAAAAATTTGGGTGTCGTTCCAATGCCTTTGTGCTGTTTTTTCGACGGCTTGTGGATTATATTGATTTTCGTTTTGGTCTGTATTAGCCATTTATATGTGTGTCTCTGAGCATTTTGTTATCTCTATCTCCATAGAATACCTCGTTGGAGGGGCATGCGACAATAGAGGAAATGGATAAAGCGATGCAAAAGCGAGTCACCGGCCGTTATTTTTTATAATTAGCTAAAAATGATAATTTTTTTTGTCGTTAAAATGTACAGTGATTAGTGTAATAAAGAGTAAAACTTGTAAATTGACACAAAGTTACAGCAATCTTCCATTACATCAATTACCATGGAAACAGTGACTACATATGCACTTACTTAAATTAGTATAAATCTAGTCGTTGATGACGTACTGCATTGGTTAGTGTAAACGACCTATTGGTTCGATTTCGCGACTGCTGAAATACTGAGTTTGGTTTTTTAAAGAAGCTGAATCGTTCAACTGAAACGCTCAAAATAATATTCATAAATTAAAAAGAAAGAAGAAAAAGACACGTATGGTTGCAAAACTCACTTCAGTCCAAGATATAGCTCAAAAACTGAGCATTGCAGCAGCAGATCTAAGTGCTGGTGTGAATAATGATATGTTCGATACCGCGATGCAAAGCCAAGCCGGTGAAACGGCGTTGATTGGACAAAACCGAGCAAAAGAAGCATTGAGTTTTGGTTTGGGCGTAAACTCCACAGGATACAACTTGTACGTCATGGGTGAGCAGGCTACTGGCCGCTATACACTAGTGCATAACTTCATTAATCAACGAGCGCATCAGCAACCAACACCTAATGATTGGTGTTATTTGAATAATTTTGATGATGAACGTCAGCCTATTGCGTTGCAACTTCCAACAAGTCAAAGTAAAGCCTTTGTTAAAGACATTGAAAGCTTGCTCGATGAACTAATGGATACATTCCCAGCAGTCTTTGAGAACCCAAGTTACCAGCGACGAAAAGCTGCTATTACGCGTGCGAATGAACAGCGCTACGACAAGGCGATTGATGCAGTCGAAAAAGTAGCTCTCAGCAAAGGCGTTGCATTAATTGAAGATGCTGGCAGTATTAGTTTCTCGCCAATTATCGACGGAAAGTCAATTACTGATGCCGACTTCGCACAATATGGAGATGACGAAAGGCAGTTTTATTATGACCGTATTGATGAACTCGAGGAATGTTTAAGCGAAGCACTTATCGAAGTTCCATTGTGGCAGCGCAAATGTGCTGAACAATTGCGCAAACTTAAGCGCGAAACAGCGGAGCAAGGCATTCGTCCGCTACTCAAAGAACTGGAACACAAACATGCGGCAGATATTGCGATATTAAAGCACCTAAAGCAGCTAAAACCGCATCTTATTGATACGGTAACAGAGCTGCTAACACCAGACACCAAAGAAGATAAGCAAGACGATTTTGATAAGCGCGCCATTTTGGTTGATACGTATGTGCCAAATGTGCTCATAAGACATGCGATTGATGCTGGTGCGCCGATTATTTATGAAGCCAGTCCAACACATCAAAATTTGTTTGGAAAAATTGAATACACAAGTGTTCAGGGCAGTGTATATACAAACTATAGGATGATAACCCCGGGAGCTTTGCATAAAGCCAATGGGGGATATCTACTGCTCGATGCGGATAAATTAGTCGACCAACCTTACGTCTGGGAATCATTGAAGCTGGCACTAAAGTTCGGTCAATTGAAAATGGAATTGCCACAGCAAGATGTGGGAATGGTAAATTCGATTACGCAAACTCCGCAAGTTATTCCGCTTAAAGTAAAAGTTATATTATTGGGTTCCCGAGAGCTCTACTACGCATTGCAAGACTTTGATGATGAATTCAAAGAGTTGTTCAGAGTCTTAGTCGACTTCGATCACGAAATTCCACTTAATCAACAAAATTTAAATGATTTTGTTGCGAGAGTAAAAGGACATGTACAGTATATTGGTTTGAAAAGTATCGATGCTGAAGCGATGCGCAGGCTTCTTGAACACAGTTTGCGCCTTGCCGAGCATCAGTCGAAACTAAGTGCAAAATTTGCCGATGTGATTGAATTAATAAATGAAGCTCATTACTTTTGTCTACAACTGTTGCAAACCGAGTTGCAAGCTATTCATATTGAGGCTGCATTAGCCGCCAAGAAAAATCGTACTGGCCGCGTATGTGAGTCGCTATTAGAAGATATTAGAGAGGGCCATGTTCTCATCAATACTGATGGACAAGCGATTGGCAAAGTAAATGGTTTGACAGTACTTGAAGTTGGCGATACTGCGTTTGGTACTCCAGCACGCATAACTTCAACTGTTTATGCTGGTTCAAGTGGTGTTATCGATATCGAGCGTGAAGTAGAGTTAGGTCAGTCGATACACTCAAAAGGAGTCATGTTACTCACTGGATTCTTAGGACATAAATATGCACAATTTTTTCCTCTTACATTGTCTGCGAACATCGCATTAGAACAATCATATGGTTATATTGACGGCGATAGTGCGTCTTTGGGTGAATTAGTTGCTCTTATTTCTGCATTGACTGAGTTGCCGGTTGAGCAAGGTTTAGCGGTAACTGGGTCAATTAACCAATACGGTGAAGTGCAGGCTGTTGGCGGCGTAAACGAAAAAATTGAAGGTTATTTTTCGTTATGTTTACAACGCGGGTTGAATGGCAAACAAGGTGTGATTATTCCAAAATCAAATGCCTTGAATTTAGTTTTGGACAGTGAAATTATTGATGCTGTTAGTCAGGGCTTGTTTCACGTTTATGCGGTAAGTTCAGTTGATGAAACTTTGTGTTTACTGATGAAAAAAGAAGCGGGCGGGTTGAACATGAAAGGCCGCTATCCCAAGAATAGCATCCACTACGAAGCTGTTAATCGTCTGTTTAACATTGCTAACATTGTTAACGGCGGACAAGACGACTAGCCCATGTAGAAAGTGAGTTTTGCGCAACCAAATCATTTTTTATTTAGGGGGCATTCTTAACGCACCGTCTAAACGAACTGTTTCGCCATTTAAATATGGATTGTTTGCCATGTGCAATACCAATTTCCCAAATTCGTTGGGTAAACCTAAACGTTTTGGAAATTGTACATTGTGTACTAATGCTTCTTGAACCTTTTCTGGCATAGCAAGCAACATTGGCGTGCCCATGACACCTGGAGCGATGGTATTGACGCGAATGCCGAGCGGCGCCAAATCCCTTGCCATCGGTAAACATAATGCAATAATACCGCCTTTGCTCGCCGCATAAGCTGCTTGCCCGATTTGACCTTCATAACCAGCGACTGAGGCTGTGTTAACAATTAAACCGCGTTCACCTGCCTCGCCTAACGGTTCGTTTTTGGCCATGGCACTTGCCGCAACACGAGCGACGTTGAACGTGCCGATTAAATTAATATCAATGACCGACTTGAAGTTTGCTAATGGCATTGCTTCGCCCTCTCGATCAAGCGTACGTTTGGCTGGTGCAATACCAGCACAATTTACACACAACCGAATGTCTAGCGGGCCCTCAGCAACTTTAGATATTGCGGTCTCAACGCTTTCGTCATCCGTAACGTCTACTTTATAAAACTGACAAAACTCGGCACCAAACTCGTTTACTCGTTGCTGGCCTAGTTCTTCATTTAAATCGAAAATGGCAAGGTGATAACCAGCATCGCGCAAAACAACAGCTGTGGCATACCCAAGTCCCGAGCAAGCGCCTGTTACAATGGCAATGTTGTTTGGGTTAATTGTCGTCATATATGTGTCTCATTATTATTTTTAGATGAGTTAGTGCACTCAAGATCTTGGACCTGAGTGCATATAGAGATAACAAGTTACTTTAGAATATGGTGATTAGCGCTTCGGAATACTAATTTTTTTCTCGTCGCCCTGACGATACATTACTAGTACATGACCAATCGCCTGCACTTGCATTGCTTTTGTTTCGCCAATAATGGCGTCCATAATGAGCCGTTTTTCTTCTTTGTCATCACTTGGTACTTTCACTTTAATTAGCTCGTGAAAACTAAGTGCATTTTCAATTTCGGCTAAAACGCCTTCAGTTAAACCGTTGTTTCCTAATTGGACAACCGGTTTTAGTGGGTGTGCAAGGCCTTTTAAATATTGTATCTGTTTATTTGATAAATTCATTTATTGTCTTTTGTAACGATTAGTTTGTGTTAAACACCTTGAAAAAATGTATTCTACCTTTATATATAGAACATTCCTATTATCATTAGTCATTGTTAATAAAAAAAAACCGTGCAGGGTAGCGAATAAACAAGGATTATAAGGGATTTTTGGCGTTATTAAAGTACTGCAAAAACATACGACGCCGGTGGTTAATGGCTTTATGTAAACACATTGGGGAGTTGAATACGCTGTTAACATAAGTTGACAACAATGCTCTTTTTCCGGTTTGTTACAGAACGGGTCTACGCATGAGTAGTAACTCATTGCTAGAGGAAGGTGGACCAAGGCAACGATGTGAACTAGCATTAGACATAGACGGTACGGCAGTTTAGCGCTGAGGATATGATGTAACGACAGCAGGTTTATCCTAAAACAGGATAGTCTGCGGTGTATCTTGTAGCGAAGGATTTTAAATTATAGTAATCTCGACGTCATCTATTCTTTCTTGATCCGCGTATAGATGATTAACGAGCAATTCCAGATTCATTTTATTAGAGGTAAGTAGCGTTGAGTGACATGGCAAAAAATCTCATTTTATGGCTCGTCATAGCAGTAGTGCTAATGATGGTGTTCCAAAATATATCAGGCTCAGAGAATACAACGAATAAGCTTGCTTATTCTACATTCTTAGAGCAAGTCAAACGTGGTGACATAAAAGAAGTCACAATTGACCAATCAACTAATGAAATACGTGGTGTGCGCAACAACAACGATACATTTATTACGCAAATTCCTTATTTAGATATGAAGTTAATGGATGAACTACTATCTGAGGGCAACGTGATGGTCTCTGGTAAGAAGCCAGAGGAGCAGTCATTCTTAGCGTCAATTTTAATTAATTGGTTCCCAATGTTGTTGCTTATCGGTGTGTGGATATTTTTCATGCGAAAAATGCAAGGCGGCGGCGGCGGCGGTGCAATGTCGTTTGGTAAAAGTAAAGCAAAGCTGCTCGGCGAAGATCAAATTAAGACGACTTTTGCTGATGTAGCAGGCTGTGATGAAGCGAAAGAAGATGTTTCTGAACTAGTCGACTTTTTGCGCGACCCAACGAAGTTTCAAAAATTGGGTGGTAAAATACCCAGAGGCGTCCTGATGGTAGGCCCTCCAGGAACAGGAAAGACGTTGTTAGCAAAAGCAATTGCTGGTGAAGCGAAAGTGCCGTTCTTTAGTATTTCAGGTTCCGATTTTGTTGAGATGTTTGTCGGTGTCGGTGCATCGCGTGTGCGCGACATGTTCGAACAAGCGAAGAAAGCGGCACCTTGTATTATTTTTATTGATGAAATCGATGCTGTCGGTCGCAAACGTGGTGCAGGCATAGGCGGTGGTAATGATGAGCGCGAACAAACATTGAACCAGATGTTGGTTGAAATGGACGGCTTTGAAGGAAACGAAGGTATTATTGTCATTGCGGCAACTAACCGCCCTGACGTGCTGGACCCTGCGTTATTGCGGCCAGGACGCTTTGACCGTCAAGTAATGGTAGGTTTACCTGATATTCGGGGTCGTGAGCAAATTCTAAAAGTACATATGCGCAAGGTCCCTTTGGGTGACAATGTAGAAGCATCAGTTATTGCTCGTGGTACGCCTGGCTTTTCAGGTGCTGATTTAGCAAACTTGGTAAATGAAGCTGCTCTCTTTGCCGCTCGAACCAACAAGCGAGTGGTCAACATGGAGGAGTTTGATAAGGCCAAAGACAAAATTATGATGGGCTCTGAGCGCAAGAGCATGGTTATGTCAGAAGAAGAGAAAACCAACACGGCGTATCACGAAGCTGGTCATGCGATTGTAGGTCGATTAGTTCCAAAACATGACCCCGTATATAAAGTGTCGATAATTCCTCGTGGTAATGCGCTGGGTGTAACTATGTACCTTCCTGAACAGGATAAGTACAGCAATTCGAGAGAAGAGTTGGAGTCACGTATCGCAACGTTGTTCGGAGGTCGTATTGCAGAGGAAATTACGTTGGGTGCAGCTGGCGTGACAACAGGCGCATCGAATGACATAGAACGGGCAACGAGCATTGCTCGCAAGATGGTGACGTCTTGGGGCCTTTCATCTAAAATGGGGCCAATTAATTACGAAGACGATGAAGAGCAAATGTATATGGGTGGCGGCGGTAAGGCAAAATCAGCTGAAACGGTTCGCGATATTGATGCGGAGATACGATTACTGATTGACCGTAACTATGGATTAGCTGAGCAAATTCTAAAAGATAACATGGATGTGCTTGAAGCAATGAAAGATGCGCTTATGATGTACGAGACGATTGATGCCAAGCAAATTGATGATTTAATGAATCGGGTTGCAGTTCGTCCTCCTGCTGATTGGGGCAAAGACACTAAGCCTGATTCTGACAAGCCTTCCGGCGGTGCAACAATTAATGCTGGCGGTGAAGCAAAAGAAGCCCCGGATACCGATCCGAGTGATGTAACTCACTAGCAGCCGCTAGGTGTAGTACCATAAAAGCGCTGGTTTATACCGGCGCTTTTTTATTTTTAAATTTATTAATGTCGCATAATCTGACTGTTTTTGGCTCAATGCATTCAAGAGGTTAAGTTAACTTTGACTCGTGTAAATAAGATGAAATTTAGAGATCGTGAGGTTAAATTTGATAACCCCAAAGTAATGGGTATTCTTAACGTTACACCTGATTCGTTTTCGGATGGTGGGCAATTTAGTACTGTCGATGCAGCAATGCGACAGGCTGAGTCCATGCTAAATGCAGGTGCAACGTTTATTGATGTTGGCGGCGAGTCGACGCGCCCCGGTGCAAATGTTGTTTCATTACAAGAAGAACTAGATCGCGTTATTCCAGTAATTGAAAGCATAAGTAAACAACTTGATGTAATTGTGTCAGTTGATACAAGTAAAGCTGAAGTAATGACTCAAGCAGCGAAGTGTGGTGCCGGTCTTATTAATGATGTAAGAGCATTGAGAAGCAATGGTGCGTTGGATGCTGCAATACATGCAGCTACTAACTTTAACGTGTCTGTCTGTTTAATGCATATGCAAGGTGAACCACAAAATATGCAACAGCGACCGCGTTATGATGGAGTGGTGAAAGAAGTTATTGGTTTTTTTGAACAGCGAATAAAAGAGTGCACAGATGCCGGACTGAATTATCAGCGTATCTTAATTGATCCAGGTTTTGGCTTTGGTAAAACGTTGGATCATAATTATCAAATTTTGAAAAACCTTCACGAATTTAAGCGTTTTGACTTACCCGTGCTAGCTGGAATGTCAAGAAAGTCCATGATTGGAGAATTGTTGCAAAGAGATGTCAATCAGAGGTTGGCAGGAAATATTGCCACTGCTACTATTGCTGCTCTTGCAGGGGTTGCAATT
>JBLHOI010000053.1:0-9414 GCA_047621375.1 Glaciecola sp. | reverse complement strand
TAGGAGCATCGAGTTAAGGCCTGCTAAAAAACGTTCTCGAATCACGTTTTGCTTGATTTTTTGAAGCATTATTGGTGCTATGTTAGTTTTCAACATAAGAGTCACTCCTTAGCCGGCTTTATCAAATGCGAATTATATTTTGCCATCTGCTTTTAAACCGATAGTGAATGAGTCTAAGTAAGCATTAGGTTTGGTGCCGTCATAAGTTACATTGTCGATAAACTCACTTTGAGGGGGTTTGAAGCCTGTTTCCATTGCAAAGTCTGGAAAGTCTGAGGCTGTCGCTTTACCTTCTTTAATTAGCTCCTTGGCGGCAACAGCATAGATTGCTGGCTTGTAGACTTTCTTTGCGGTATCCAAAAACCAATCGTCAGATTTAGGCTCTTCAATTTGGCCCCAACGTCGCATTTGAGTCAGATACCAAATTGCATCGCTAAAAAACGGATATGTAGCGTTGTGGCGAAAAAATACGTTGAAGTCGGGTATCTCACGTTTATCACCTTTTTCGTATTCAAATGTACCGGTCATGCTGTTTGCGATAACGTCTTCGTCCGCACCTACATAAGTGCTCCTTGCAAGTATTTCGACGGCTTCAGGGCGGTTCGCATTGTCGTTTTCATCTAGCCACATTGCAGCTCTAATCATTGCTTTAACAACACGAATGTGGGTATTTGGATTTTCTTCTGCCCATTTCGCGCTTACTCCAAACACTTTTTCAGGATTGTTTTTCCAAATCTCATAGTCAGTTATAACAGGAACACCAATACCTTTAAACACGGCTTGCTGATTCCAAGGCTCACCTACGCAGTAACCATCAATCGTGCCAGCTTCCATGGTCGCCGGCATTTGTGGTGGGGGTGTTACAGACAACAATGCTTGCGCGTCAATTTGACCGCTTGTGTCACCTTTATGCGGTGCATAATAGCCAGGATGGATACCACCGGCAGCTAACCAATAACGTAGTTCATAGTTGTGCGTAGATACTGGAAATACCATACCCATCTTAAAAGGTTTACCTTTCGCAGCATATTCATCAACAACAGGCTTTAATGCATCAGCTGTAATCGGGTGCACAGGTTTGCCATTTTCATGTTTAATGTTTGGCTTCATTTGAGCCCAAACATCATTTGATACAGTGATCGCGTTGCCGTTCAAATCCATACTGAAAGCGGTAATAATATGGGCCTGCGTGCCGAAACCAATCGTCGCCCCTAATGGCTGTCCCGCTAACATGTGAGCACCATCAAGCTGGCCATCAATAACGCGATCCAATAGTACTTTCCAGTTAGCTTGAGCTTCTAAAGTTACATACAAACCCTCGTCTTCAAAATAACCTTTTTCATAAGCCACTGCTAAAGGTGCCATATCGGTTAATTTAATAAAGCCAATTTTGAGCTCTTCTTTTTCAGCATAGCCAAGTTTTGTTGCAGCTTGAGCCAACGGCACATTTAAAGACAAAGAGAATAGTGTAATAGTGCTAATTGCGACTAAACTTTGCTTAATTGATGTGTTTAATTTCTTCATTTTTTATTATCCTTTTCTCTTTCGATATTAATAAAATAGGCGACATTCCAAAAAAAAACCCACAATGAATAGACATTGCTGTCGCTTCATCGTGGGCTACTTTGCCTGAATAACTTACGCCGTCTTTGGTGTTTGTTACTCTTTGTCGTTAAGTTTTTATTATTTTAAATAAGTAAATGTAATATTAATCGCCTGCTTACATTTCTTATCGAAGCTGCTAACCACAAACTGAATTTCTCGACAAAAGCCAAATTTGTTCGTTTTCTGCCCTCTAACCTTCACTTTCTCTTTGCATCATTAATGCCATATTTTTAAATGCTTATAATCAACAACTTAACATTTAAATAACGAAATATTCCCCCCATTAAATGAGTCAACTTTGTGCAAACTGCACTATTGCCGTGCTTTTTTATTTTAAAAAGCGATACCCTGACAACGATTGCTATTAGCTCTGTTTTGCAATCAATGCTATTGCTTGGTCAAAGCATGCGGTATTTACAATTTTCTGCATACTCTGCGTTACCCTAATTTGTTCGGCATCTTTTGATCGTATCTGATGACTGTCAATCATCTTTTGTAATAACCACTGCTGCAATTCTAATGTGGGTGAATTAACGACAATGAAATTCGACTGATAAAAACGATTGTAGTGAGGCACGTTTTCAGGCGATTGATTTTGTTGGATTAAGCAACTGCCCAGTAGCGAGGGTGCAATAACCTCAATGGGCTCATTTAAGTAACCACTTTCTGACATCAGTTTGGCAGCTTCGAATCTATTGGGTAAATGTTGTAACCATTCGCAAGCTAAAAGCAGAGCGGCACATAGCTTGGCGATCAACTCTGGTTCTTTAGAGTAAAAATCTTCGGTTACTCCCAACACTTTTTCCGCTTTGTCTTGCCAGATATGATAGGAAGTTAATACCGTAACGCCGGTTCCCTCGCGCACTGATTTTGCGCTCCATGGCCCACCAACGCAAAATCCATCAATAAAACCTGATTCCAGAGAACTTGACATTTCACTGGGTGGAATAGTGATCACATCAATGTCGTTTTGCAGACCTGCTTCCTTCAACCAATCCAACAACTGGTATTGGTGGCAGCTGTAAGGAAATACAGTCGCAAAGCAGAGTTTTTTTTGTCCGTGCGCCGCTCGTTTTTGCACAATCTTCGTTAGTAAGCTTGATGGCATTGGAAAAGGTAATACAGATAATTCATTACCGGATAAGATTTCGTCACACAAAACACGCGAAAGTGAAATGGCATTTCCATTTTGACTAAGTACCATCGGCACCGTCATCTGTACTTTCATGCCGCCTAGCCCTAGTGAACTAGCTAAAGGCATTGGAGCCAATAATTGAGCCGCATCGAGTAAACCTGTTTGCAATTTATCTCGCAGCGTCGACCATGAGTTCTGTGGACACAATATGACATCTAATTCAAATTGACGAAAATACCCTAGCGCCTGCGCGACAATCAAAGGGGCACTGTCGGTTAAAGGCACGAAACCAAGATTAAGTTGAGCTGGCATGGCACTTCTCCATTCGAAAACTTCTTCTTATTGTCGCTTCTTGCGAAAGCCTAATGAGTATTATAATTGTGCTAAAAAATAACCTCATTTTGTTTTTCTTTATCATTAATTTCACTTCTACTTTACGGTTACATGCATTCCCAAGTGCTTTACTACTTAATGGTATTAAGAACAGATATTAAGGTTTTTGCGACTTGTTCAATTTTTTGTCCTGTATCCATAGCCATTTTACGCAATGCATGAAATGCCTCATTTTCGGACATACTCCTTGATTTCATTAATAAACGCTTTGCTCTATCAATGATCTTTGTTGCCTCTAACTCTTGCTTTACGTCCACCAATTCTTTCTTAACACTTTGATAGTCCTCAAAACGAGCCAATGCAGCGTCCAAAATAGCGCGAACTCTTTTTGGGTCAGCATTACCGCAAACATAGGCACTGACTCCTGATTTTATTGAACGTGTGATAATCTCAGAATCCGCTTGTTCGGAAAACATGACAATGGGTTTAGGATTGAAATTAGAAAGCGTATGTAGACTATCGAGAATATCTCTGTCGGGGGATTCGATATCAATAACAACCATGTCTGGCTTCAGATCGTCTACCTGCTTTAATAAAGATGCGCCTGAACTCAGTAAGTGATTTACCTGAAATCGCGAGTTTTCCAATGCTGCGATCAACTGAGAAGCGCGAGATTGATCATCATCGATGAGCAAAATACTAAGCTTGTCCTGCTTATTATTTGTATTTTCGTGGTACGAGTCTTTTTTATTCATTAATCGCAAAAGGGAGCATACGGGAGTCGGTTAACGTGACTGCAAATAACCCGCCAACTTCAAGAAAGTAGTGGATATAGATTGATTAGATAATATTAAAACTGCTTGAGAGATACGCATCAACACCCAAAAAACGCTTTCCATTCCTCGCTTTCCACAATTTCTTCGCGTCAGCGAATGCTTGCTCTTGTTTTTTATTCTCAAGTAAAATCAAAAGCGCTGCAAGTGTAGAAATAACCGTATTTTCACCATAACTGTGCATCATCGCACCTTGCCACACCAACGCTAATGTATTCACATCCAAAGCCTTAGGTTTTAATTCCCATCGTTGCTCAGGTATCAAACTAATATGCTCGATGTTGCCGGAGCGACACAGTTTTAAGATTGTTTCTTTTGAAGGGTCCACCTCTGGTTCTCCGCCTTCTCCTCGAAAACAAAGGATATTTTGTTCATGCAACAGCCTTGCAACGTCTGCATGCTTATCATCTACATGTTTATGGTGCACGCCCTGCAATGAATAGCTCGCGTTGAATGGATTCAGTAATCGCGCTAACGTATTAGCACAAGAGCGTAAACCAAAGAATTCACGGAGTTGAATAAGTTCATCTAATTGGGGATGCAAAAGTGACAAGTCGGCATAAACAAAACCTTGCTGTTTAATTTTCGCTTCAATATTCATGACCGACGTCGCCTGCCATTCATTTTCTTTGATTTTTAAGAATGTATTATTGGCTCGAATACTTGCACTTAATTGTGACAAAACCGATTGAATATATAACCTCTCGGATTCAGGCTCTTGGGTTCCATGCATGCCTACTTTTACACCCTGTTCTACCAAGCAGGCGACTGCCAAGAGAAACCATGGCAGCTGTCGACGTTTACCAGCATAAGCACCTATGTCCAAGTCGATTACGGTTTTACTGTTTTCTCGACCTATATGTTGCGTAAGCGCATCAGGTAAGGTTGATCTGCAAGCTTGAGTAAAACCAGCAATTTCCTCGGCGGTCTCCTCACGAACCCGTAAGAGCATTAAAAATGCACCGCGCTGTTCGCGTGTAATGCGATTTTCAAGCAACATGGTCATCGCATCACATGCTTCGGCCTGCGTCAGACTCCGACCACTTCTCTGCCCGCGACCCACTGCCTGCAAATAGGGAACAAAAGCACCTGCTGCTGAATGTTGAGAAGTGTTGATATCCAATGTTCGATTAAGCTCTTTTATATGGTTTGACAGAAACATCATACATTAATGCTACGTTTATGGCCTGCCTATAATCAACTACCTTACCTATAATAATCATCGCGGGGCCCTTAAATTTGGCATTTTTTACTTGCTGGGTAATGTTTAATACGGTTGCAATTTCAATACGTTGTATTGGCGTGCATGCATTGTCTACTACGGCGATAGGCCAAGAAGTTTCAAGACCACTATTAATTAGTCGTGAACAAATTAAATCAAGCTTTTTTAAGCCCATATAAAAGACCAATGTTTGATTTTTACTGCTTCCCACTAACTCTTTCCAATTCGGTTCTGATGATGGATTTTTAAGACTGGCGGTAATCAATCTAACAGACGATGCGCAATCTCTATGAGTAAGGGGAATGCCGGTGTAAGCCGACGCACCAGACGCAGAGGTAACACCTGGAATAATACAAAAAGGCACATTATATTCGCTAAGTACTTGGGTTTCTTCAACCGTACGTGCAAATATCGCCGGGTCACCGCCTTTCAAGCGAACCACTTTTTTACCTGCCAGCGCATGCAGTAGAATACGCTTACAAATATCCGCCTGTTGCATGCTATGTTTACCCGCTCTTTTACCAACGAACTCCTTATCAACATGGGCTGGAATCATCCTTAACACCGAGTCATCTACCAACCAGTCAAACAATACGATATCTGCATTTTGCAGTGCTTTATAAGCTTTGATTGTCAGCAGCTCTGCGTCGCCTGGGCCTGCGCCGACAATCGCAACAGAGCCAATTTTTGAATAAGCATTGCCGGTCTGCGCAGTCAGTCTGGCTTTTTGATTTGATAGCCACAGTTGTTGCCAAACTGCTTTAAATAAGTTCACACTGGCATGCAATAATATATCCATTGACGTCGTCATTTAGGCATCTCTATTTGTATCACCTTGATCAATTCTGCTGTCGACTTTCGCTGAGTATCAATACTCGATTTTTGTTTAGGATAAAGAGCATTATTGCCTTCTCTATAAATAGTCGAGGTTTCCCGCGTACTTTCACAATCACCGGAACTATTGCGCGCAATGTAAGGCCGCGTTGCAGATTGATCTATTTCACTGTGCTGTGAAATCAATGTTGATAATTCAGGCTTACATGAGCCACAATTGGTCCCACAGTTTACTTGTTCACCCAAACTCTCAACCGTATTGTAGCCTCGAGAAATCATGTCGCTAATAGTTTTCTCCCGCACACCAAAGCAGCTACAAATTAATTTACCTTTAGTGAATTCTTCATCAGGCCGATTTCTTAGTAAGTCGCGAATATCGCTTACACAAATCAGGTCCTTGCCTAACAGCATATTTATCCAGTTAGCGTCCATAGCAACCCTATGGTCGTCATTGTCCGTATTTTCATTGCTTATATATAGATAGAAGAGGCTAGCAAGCGCGTCTTGATTGATAGTCGCCGAGATGAGTTGAACATCTGACGCTAAGGTTTGAACTTCAGCACCTTGCATAAGATGAGTTATTATTTGAGTATACCAATCGTCCAATGTAATTTGGGCTGAAGCTTTAGGGACGTCAAGCGTTTCAAATGGATGAAGTAAAGCAATATGATACTGATAGCCATTTTCTAATTTAATTTTTACCCAGTAATCACAAATTTCATTAAGCAATAGTTCAGGCAATGGATCGCGAACAAATAAGCTGCCTTTTGCCTTCACCGCTGTTTTTATTATTTTGACTGCCGCATGTTTGAGCTCGGGTTGCCCTGATATTTTATCATTAGCATCGGTAAATAAACTCGTTATATTGACATGCGATGACCACATCTTAGACCAGTGGATTGGTGCGAACAGCTCACCTTTCCTTTGCGTTTTTAAAATGGCGATAGGCAAAATAACGGGTAGTTGACTGTGTTGCGCGTAAAGTGACACCAAATCACCATCATTTAGGCACATAATGTCTGCGTCAGTTGGATGAATACTCAGTTCGGCTTGCGCAGTATGTTGATGTAAAAGCGCCACCTTGCCGGTTCTTGTCATTGTGTGCCAATGGTCACGAACACGCCCGGTATTCAATACTAATGGAAATTTTCTACAAGTAATCTGCTGCGCTGACTTCGGTATGATCGGAATAAATTTAGCCTTACGGTTATCTGTAAAGAATTTATTATCCGTAAACATTCTCACTGTTCCGTTCGGATTAGCTTTGTTTACTGGCCATTGAATGGGCTGCAATGCGTCATATTGGTGTTTCGACATATTCGCTAGCCCAGACAGGTCAAGATCACGTCCACCATTATTCTCAAATGCAGTAAGCTGCGCATGCTCTGCAAAAATCTCGCTAACATTGCTATATTCGAACGATTTTTGGTAACCCATTTTAGCCGCAACATCGCAAATAATTTGCCAATCATGCCGAGCTTGTCCAATTGGCGCAAATATCGCTCGTTGTCTTGATATTCTGCGTTCAGAATTGGTAACTGTGCCATCCTTTTCAGACCAACCTGTTGCTGGTAATACAACATTAGCAAATTTAAGTGTATCGTTTTGACTAACCGTATCCGAGACCACAACGGTATCGCAGGCCAGAAGTGCCTCTTCTATTTTTTGTCTATTGGGCATACTAACCACTGGGTTCGTGGCCATAATCCAAATAAATTTGATATCACCTTTGTGCAGTTTTTCAAACATATCAACCGCTTTCAAACCGTTGGTTTTAACCATATTTTCAGCTAACCAAAAGCGTTCAACGAGCGCGTTATGCTGTTTGTTTTCGATGTCCATATGTGCGGCTAGCATGTTAGCTAGACCACCAACTTCACGTCCACCCATTGCATTCGGTTGGCCCGTTATGGAGAAAGGACCGCTTCCTGGCTTGCCAATTTTGCCTGTCGCAAGGTGACAATTGATTATAGCGTTAGTATTATCGACGCCTGAAACAGATTGGTTAATACCCATAGAGTAGAATGAAATGGCAGAAGCCGATCTAGCAAACATTTCAAAAAAATAAATGACTTTTTCATATGCAATATCACACATCTCACTTACTTTTTCAGGTGAATAAGGCGCTGCTGCATCAAATGCAGCATCTGCAAAGTCAGTATTTTCCAAAATAAAGCACTCGTCAATAGCCTCATTTTGTTTTAAATAATTAAGTAATCCGTTAAACAGTATGGTGTCCGTACCCGACTTTATATGTAAATTCAAATCTGATTGCGCTGTTGAAGCCGTCTGTCTTGGGTCAATAACCACTATTTTCATCGCTGGATTATATTTTTTTGCTTGTTCCATACGCTGAAACAGGACTGGGTGCGTCCAGGCCGCATTAGATCCGATAAGTACAAGTAGTTCTGTTTTCTCTAAGTCTTCATAGCTACATGGAACAGAATCTGCCCCAAATGCGCGTTTATAACCTGCGACCGCTGAGGACATGCAAAGCCGAGAATTAGTGTCGATATTGGCACTCCCTACAAAGCCTTTCATTAATTTATTTACTACATAGTAGTCTTCGGTAAGAAGTTGGCCTGACACATAAAATGCAACTGAATCTGGGCCATATTTAGCAATCGTTTGATGGAGTTTTAATGCAACAAGTGAGGTCGCTTCATCCCAAGACGCAGTTCGGCCATCAATAGTAGGCGCTAATAAGCGCCCTTCAGGTGATGTTGTTTCTAGAAGATGAGTACCTTTGACGCACAATCGACCAAAGTTAGCAGGATGACTCGTTGAGCCTACTGAACTTAAAGAACTAGTATCAATGTCAATTCCACAGCCCACGCCGCAGTATGGACAGGTTGTTTGAATTAGTTTTGGGGAAGAATTGATTTCAATCGACATTTTAATATCAGCCAGAACTAAGCAGCAACAGTCGTTGCATTAGTGCTACTAAGAAAAACCTGTTGGCCCTGAATAGCACACTTATATACAGACAGGCGAGCATCTTCACGTTCAAAACATCGCCCAGTTAGTAAGGAATAATGCTGTTTATATAACGGAGAACAAATAACCGGCTCGTCTGAAATAGAGCCAATGAGCCCTCTATACATGACGTTTGCTTTACCTATTGGATCCCAATTACTTAACGCATAAACGCTTATCTGGCCCTTACTATCAACTAATTGAAAAATGGCTACTTGAACATTATTAATTAAAGCACACACTCCTGAGTTGAGTGCAAGATCGGACACTTCACATACTCTTTCCATAGACTGCTCACTATCCATATCATTAGCAGTTATATGAGAGATGGATAATTCCAGCGTTGATGTGTTAGTTGTGTCGACTGCATCGGTGTCACCATGTTGATGTTTAATTAGTGGATTTGTCATTACATTTCTCGCTTCATTGGTTATTGCTCTTCGTGGCGCTTTCCCTACGCCAGCTCTACAACATTG
>JBLHOI010000052.1:0-9493 GCA_047621375.1 Glaciecola sp. | reverse complement strand
CGTAACTTTCGTTCTTCATTAATTTTGGTCCATGTCTTACCCGCATCGTCGGAACGAAACAAGCCACCTTCGTCGGCCTCAATCATCGCCCATACACGTTCGCTATTGGCAGGAGACACCGTCACCCCATTAATGCCAATAGTACCTTTAGGCATACCTTCATTCTCAATCAGGTTGGTCCACGTGTCACCACCATCGGTACTCTTCCAAAGCGCTGAACCCTCTCCACCACTCTCTAAACTATAGGGAGTGCGAATGACTCGCCATGAGCTTGCGTACAGCACTCTTGAATTATTAGGGTCCATAATTAAATCAACAAAACCAACCTCATCGTTTACATAAAGCACTTTTTCCCACGTACTGCCGCCGTCCTTTGAACGGAAAATACCGCGTTGCTCATTCGGACCTGATAAATGTCCCATCGATGCGACGTAAACGAGATCAGGATTTTTCGGATGAATACGTATTCGCGGAATCCGGTGACTGTCAGCTAGACCCGATGATGTCCACGTCTTGCCTTTGTCGAGTGATTTCCACATACCATAACCATGTGAAACATTACCGCGAACTGTTTTTTCACCGCCACCAACGTAAATAATATTGGGATCCCATTCGCTAACAGCCACTGCGCCAACCGAACCACCAAAAAAGCCGTCAGTAATATTTTTCCAATTGCCGCCATTATCCTCTGTGCGCCAAACACCGCCACCGGCAGCACCAAAATAGAAAGTATTGGGTGAATCTATAACACCGGTTACCGCCGCTGAACGACCACCTCTAAACGGGCCAATAGAACGAAACTCAGCTTTTTCGACAAGCTCTGTATCAACAGGTTGTTTACTCGATGATTTAGCCATTGCAGGCGAAATAACAAATTGTAAGGCCGGTAAAAGGAATGAAATAACGACCAACACCCATTTAATTGAGTGTTGTTTGGGGAACGGCGACACTGACATTTGGAACTCCCTATAGCTTTAAAAGCATTCTTATTTTTATGTTGGTTTTAACTACACGTTAAGCACTTTTTTATACGCTTTTGTTGAATGATTTACAATCTCATCTTTTTATTTCCTACTTTTTCAATTTTAGGTCGGATAGATAAAAAGAACACAGCTCAACAAAAACCGGTGGTGCGCTAACAACCAAGTTACGCTTAGCAGGTTAGCATTAGTTTTCAGCTTTTTTTGTACTAAAACGGCGAACTAAAAAATTCGATTTTACCGAGTGTTAATCATCATAGTCCATTATCTTGCATAGTGTTGGTACAGCGTTTATCCTCTTACTACTCAGGCAAATTGGCACTTGCAGAACGCAGTTGCTCGAAAATTCATACGCAGGTTCTGCGCTATTTCACACACTCAGTTTGCGCGTAATGGGTATCAAATAAATTTGGAGAATTGAAAAGTGAACGGAAAGGAAAAAATTCATGAGCAGGTCACAACATGTGACATCTTGACGCTCGATGATATCGCAAAGGTCGCGAACTACTCGCTTATAGACACGCTTAACCGTGATCCCGATGCGAAAGCAAACGGTGCAGACCACGAACCACGACAAGTTTTCAGCGGCCATTATGTTCCAGTTAAGCCCACGCCACTTATTGAACCGGAGTATATAACTCACAGCAAAGACTTTTTTCGCGAACTTGGCTTCGCTGACAGCATGGCGCAATCGCCTGACTTCATAAAGATGTTCTCCGGCGATATTTCGGATCTTCCCAAGCCGATGCGCAATATCGGTTGGGCGACTGGTTATGCATTGTCCATCTACGGCACTGAATATATACAGCAGTGTCCATTCCAAACCGGCAATGGATACGGAGACGGGCGTGCAATTTCTGTGCTTGAGGCTGTTATTAAAGGTCGACGCTGGGAAATGCAACTGAAAGGCGCTGGCCGAACGCCATACTGCCGCGGCGCTGATGGTCGCGCCGTGCTGCGCTCAAGTATCAGGGAGTTCCTAGCACAAGAGCACATGCATTCGCTTGGGGTGCCAACGTCACGCTCGCTGAGTTTGTTCGTTTCCAAAACGGAAAAGGTCAAACGGCCTTGGTACTCCGAAGGGTCGCGCTCTATGGATCCTGATATGCTTATCTTGGAACCTGTCGCGATATCGACGCGTGTTGCACCTTCGTTTATTCGAGTTGGTCAACTGGAGCTGTTCGCTCGACGTGCCCGCAAAAACCAACATCCAAAAGCGATGGAAGAGCTCGAGAAGATTGTGTTGCACTTGATTGATCGTGAGTACAATAGCGTCATAGAGCACAGTTTACCTATCGCTGAGAAAGTCCTGTTACTGGCTAGTGAATTCCGCAATCGCCTGACATCGCTTATGGCAAACTGGATCCGCATCGGTTTCTGCCAAGGTAACTTTAATAGCGACAACTGTCCGGCCGGTGGCTTCACACTTGATTACGGCCCTTTCGGTTTCATTGATGCGTTCAACCCCTATTTCCAATCTTGGACGGGAGGCGGACAGCACTTCTCGTTCCTAAACCAGCCAGTGGCTGCGCAACGCAACTTCGACATGTTTTGTTCGGCGTTACGACCATTACTAGCGTCGAATCAACACTATCTTCAACGGCTCGATGAAATTCAAAGCGACTTTTCAACAGTGATGCAAGCCCAAATTGAGACTATGTGGGCTACTAAACTTGGACTTGACACTTTTAATTCCGCGCTGCTCAGTGAACTCCAAACGCTTATGGCACAAACACCTGTCGATTACACCATCTTCTTCCGCGAACTTTCAGGACTGCCTGACGATATTACCCCACTTAAAAAGAGTTTTTACAGGAATTCTGAAGAAATGGAGCAACGCTGGTCAGAGTGGCTTATAACATGGAAATCGCTTATCGACAGCAGCATAGGGCCACACCTCTCTCGCGAGGAACTCTCTAAGCAGATGAAACTGGTTAACCCAAAATACAGTTTGAGAGAGTGGTTTGTGGTGCCCGCATATCAGCAAGCCAACGTTGGAAACTACTCACTAGTTCGAGAACTACAGGAAGTCATGACACAACCTTACGCCGAGCAATCCAAGGAAGTGGAGGAGAAATACTATCGGCTAAAACCGTATGAGCTTTTTGAGCTTGGCGGATTATCGCATTATAGTTGCTCGTCGTAGTTTTTTGAAAACGGTGAGGTCGGAGATAACGACATTTTTGACGTTATTTTCGAACTTGCTGCTATCGGCAAAGCCGATACTATTGCTCTTGCCCTTCCCATAGCGCCAATATAAATAGTGAGTACAAACAGTTTTTAGTACCACATTTAATTTTTATAATTTTTATAATTTTTATAATCATTGAATTACCCCACATATCAAAGTCAAATCTACGCATCTTGAGGAAGAAAGAAACACTCAAAAAAAGTGAATAATAAGTATGTATCAGAAAACAGTAGAATCAAGGATCGCCTTCTTAGATATTTTAAGAGGTATTTGTATCTGTTTTATATTACTCGCCAATTTAGAAGTATTCTCTGGCTATTACTTTTTATCACCCGAAATGGCTGGAAGTTTTAATACCGCTGGACTCGATAAGGTCATAAAATACATCCAATTAGTCTTTATTGAGGGAAAATTTTACACACTATTTTCTTTATTGTTTGGCATTGGGATGGTGATCCAATATCAGTCATTTAAAGGTGATACCAGTGCATTTACTAATTATATGCGAAAGCGTTTGGCGGTATTATTGCTTATCGGTATTTTGCATTTTTGGGTATTATGGTTCGGCGATATACTGACTATTTATGCCTTATTAGGCTTATTGGTCCTATATGTATTTCATTGGTCATCGAAAACACTGCTCATCGTGGGCATAAGCTCTATATTATTGCCCATTGCACACACTTGGTTTATGGGTGTTGTCGGCTTTTATCCCGGCCCTCTTTTTGAGTTTTTCGCCCACCGCATGGAATATATTGGTATACCTGCGGGTGAGCTGCTTGAGCAATTATTATATCGTCAACAAACCGAAAATTTTGGGTTATATGCAGCGAGCAAGTTTTACGATCCAGTGGTAAGGATCGCTGGTGTGCTGGCCGAGGGGCGTTTATTCAAAGTGTTCGGTATTATGTGTATAGGAGTGGTTGCAGGACGCCATATCTTACATCAGCAACTTTTATCAAACCGCCATTTATTGAAAAAAGTTATGTTTTGGGGAATTGCCGTTGGTTTACCCGCTAACATCATGTTTACAGCCATAAAAACAATGGATGTAGAGGATTATGAAATAATCCTTACTATTTTATACGCTGTGGGTGTGGTGCCCCTAGCGTTGGGCTATGCTGCCGGATTGGCACTATTGTTGTCCAAGCGGCTCAGTGCTCTTAGTCTATTTGCCCCTATCGGCAGAATGGCACTGAGTAATTACATGATGCAAACCTTGTTCGCGATTGCTATTTTCTATGGTTTTGGCTTAGCACTGGCAGGTCATGTGAGTTTAACTGCAGCATGGGGGATTGGCTTGTGCGTCATCGTTTTTCAATGGTTATTCAGCATTATGTGGTTAAAATATTTTAAGCAAGGGCCGCTAGAATATATATGGCGAAAATGTATCCCAAAATGAGCCGAGCTTGAGAAGAAATAACACTGCTGTTCTATTCAGCAAGCACAGATATTGCTAGCCCTAACGTTAATGACATAAATTTGAATGCAGATTGTAGTCGAATGAACGTAGAGATAAATACTATCAGCGAAAACTGTCTGCGTTTTTGAACTTGACGGGTTATCGCATTATAGTTGGTTGTCACCACCTTTTTGAAAGCGGCACAGCCACGAATAAAGGCTATGGCGCTTCGCTTTTAATACATTGATGCGTTATTGGTTACTTTTACTGGCCAATTCTTTACGTTTATTAATGATGCTTTTTTCAAAACCCAGTATTTTTTCGTAACTGGAGGGAAACCATCTTGCAATAAGATCAAGTAATTTTGCATCTCCTCCCACTAAAATGCGCCGCTGCTTTTTAACAATACCGGCTAAGATGATATCAGCGGCTTGTTCGGCTGTCGTTTTTGCTACCTTGTTAAAGTTAGCAATGAGCTCGCTCTTAGGAACTGCGTTAGTTGTCACTTTAGCATTATTAGTGATGTTTGTTTTGATCCCACCAGGGTGCACACAATGAACAGCTAGATTAGTACCCGCCATTTCCATCTTAAGCGCTTCAGTGAAACCTCTCACCGCATATTTAGATGAGTTGTAGGCGCTCTGCAATGGCAGAGAAAGCAAACCGAACAAACTAGAAATATTAACAATATGTGCGCTAGGAGATGCTTTTAGATAAGGAAGAAATGCATTGGTACCGTGCACCACACCCCAAAAGTTGATATTCATTAACCAATGAAAATCGTCAAGGGTTTGGTTTTCGACTGAATCAATTAAGCTAACACCAGCATTGTTAAATAACATGTCGATACGCTTAAATTTGGCATTCGTTTGCTGTGCAAATTTAATAAAAGCGGCGTTATCAGATACATCAAGGTTGGCAATAAAACATTCAACGCCTCTCGCCTCTATTTGCTGTTGTAGCTTTTCTAAACCATCCAAGTCCTTATCTGCTAATGCTAAATGACATCCTTGCTCAGCTAATTTAAATGCTAAAGCTCTTCCAATACCTGATGCAGCTCCGGTAATAACAGCTACCTGGTCATTATATTGCTTCATGCTCTAACACCTAAATTTGTATTTACGTGAGATATAATATCGTCTGCTATGTTATCTATTAATTCAACCGGAAAATCATGCCCCATTCCTGAGTAGATTTTAAGTTTGGCATTGGGGATTGCTTCTGCTGTCGCCTTCCCGCCTGCAACATTAACCAATCCATCACGATCACCGTGGATCACTAAACTTGGAATGCTTAATTTTGCTAACGCATCCTGCCTATTTGCTGCCACCATGATTGCCAAAAATTGACGCAGAGTGCCTTTTGTTGAGCCGCCACGCTGCAGAATACTATCGACATATTCAGTTAAGTAAGCGTCTGAAGAAGGGTACTCTGGACTGCCAATCACTTGCCACTTTTTGATATGATAATCCAATTGATCTTTGTAGTCTGACGAAGCGGGTTTTTGCATTAAAACCCGACTAATGTTCTTTTCAATCGGAGGCAGCTTTTTATATCCTGTTGTAGACATTATCGAAGTTAATGATTTCACTCTTTGCGGGTGATATATTGCCATCAATTGTGCGATCATCCCTCCCATCGATGCGCCAACCACATGAACTTCAGACAGGTTAAGAGCATCTAATAGCGCAATGACATCTTGCATCATATCTTCGAGCTGATACGGAGCTGTTACTGACATACCAAGTTTTAGTTTGAGTATTACCCAAAGCATATTTGGCGATCGTAAATGGTCTAACTGCTGCGAGCGCCCTGAATCTCGATTATCTAATAGTAAAACCTGATAACCAGCTGCAACAAAACGCTTAACCATTGCACTGGGCCACCCTGTTAACGGGGTGCTTAAACCGTGTATAAGCAATAAAGTTGGGTGCGAACTATCGCCATGCCGTTGATACGCAATACCCACACCGTTTACATCAATGCTATCTTCCATCTTGTGGTTGTTATTCATTTAAGCGCACGCCTATGTAACTGATAAATTATTTGCTAATCGATTTGATGTTTGACAAAAAACACCTTCATTACTTCTACATATAGATAAACAGATCGTCGTCTAGATTGACGTTGGGCAGTGTCTCCTTCTCTGACCAATAATCTTGAGTATGTTGCCAATCTGCTTTACTGCCGCGTTTGGGCATTAAATGCAATGAACGCAACATATAACTAGGGTTAAATTCATCAGTATCAATCCAGGGTAATAACTCCATATCAGCGTCTTCATCTCGCAGCGTCATGGTGACTTGCTTAACCTTTTTTTCATCCATATGTGCCAACAATCGGCAGATGAAATCACCAATTAGGTCCACACGTAATGTCCAACTTGCACGAAAGTACCCCATTACCCAAATCATGTTCGGTACATCAGTGAACATCATGCCGCGGTATCCCACTTTTTCAGCAAAATCGACAATTTTGCCGTCAACCGAAAATTCAATTCCGCCTAATACTGAAAGGTTAAACCCTGTCGCTGAAATAATAATATCAGCATCTAATTGCTCGCCAGACTGAAGCGCAATGCCAGTTTCATTGAAACACTCGATTTGATCGGTTTTAACGCTAACTTTACCAGAGCGAATACCAGCAAAAATATCGCCTCCAGGCACAACCGCTATGCGTTGTCTCCAAGGTGCATACTTGGGGGTAAAATGTTTTTCAACATCAAAATCCTCATCGAGAAGTGCAGCAACACCATCAATCAGGCCTTTTTTAACCTCAGTGGGATATTGCGTAGATAATTGAATAAAACCTGCCTGTTCCTGAAGTAGCTGCTGACGAGTTATTTCATGGATCCATGAGTCATCAATGCCTAATTCACGCAATTGGTTAGTTAACGGATTTTGATTATCTCTTGGAATAAAGTAGGTTGGAGAGCGCTGCAATAACGTCACATGTGCACAATCTTCAGCTATATTAGGCGCCAAAGTAGCGGCAGTTGCACCTGAACCAATAATCACCACCTTTTTATCTTTGTAATCTAGATCTTTTGGCCAATCCTGTGGATGGATAAGTAGGCCTTTGTAATCATCCCTGCCCTTCCAATCCGGCGTATAACCTTTCTCATGATTATAATAGCCTTGGCACATCCATAAAAAATTAGCAGTAAAAACGACGGTTTCTTTGCTATCTTTTTTAAATGCGGTAATGCTCCATAGTTGCTGCACACTGTCCCAACTCGCCCCAAGCACATGATGGCTGTAGCGAATATGTTGGGCTAAATGATTATCATCAATAACTTCTCGCATGTAGTTTAAAATCTCAGCGCCCTTGGCAATTGGCGCACCCGTCCAAGGCTTGAATCGATAACCAAAAGTAAATAGGTCACTGTCCGATCGAACGCCGGGGTAATTGTGCGTCAGCCAGGTACCGCCAAAACTTTCCATGCCATCGAGCACGCAAAAACTTTTGTCTGGTAATTGTGTTTTTAAATGGTAAGCAGAACCTATTCCAGATAAACCAGCTCCCACTACGAGCACATCAACATGTTCATTCTTGTTATTAACTGAATTCATAAAATCACCTAAGTCTTTATTCTATTTTTGCAAACGTTGCACTGCGCATCACTATAGAAATTTGGTAAGTTACAGCTCAAATTGACTGTTAGCTGTCTTCTATGTGACATTTTTGATGCCTGCTCTAAAGAAATCATTCGTTTTTGAGTACCGTTTTGGCTTTTAATGCCAGCATGTTTTTGACTAAATATTTTTGCCCAGTCAAAACCAAAATACCTTCATCTTCAAATTCTTTTACTATTTTATTCACTCTCTGGCGCGAGCCTCTGGTCAGCTCAGCTAATTCTTGCTGAGTCATCTTTTTATCGATTAAGATCCCAGCCTCAGTCCGTACCCCATAATTTTGCGCAAACCACTGCAGTCTGCCGGCTAACCGAGCACTCAGTGGGTAAAAGAGCATGCCAGCCAACAATTCACACATTTGCAGGGTTCTTTTGGCTTGTGCCAAAAACAAATTTTGATAAATGATGTTGTGCTCTTTAGCTAGCGCTTTTACTATTCGTTTAGGAATTTGAATAATACTCGAATCATCTAATACTTGAGCTTCAAACATATGTGCAGGCTCGTTAGTAAGAGCAAATTCTCCTAGCCATGAGTTTGACGAAAACTCAGTGATTGCGAACTCTTGTCCCACAATACTGCTAATTTTTATACGCACAAATCCGCTTAGCACACCGTAAACAAACTCGCCTTCTTCGCCCAATCGATAAAGGTAATTCTTTTGTTCAAAATGTTTTAATCTCGCCACGTCGATTAATGTTTCAAAAGCTGAATCAGGAACACCATTGAACCAGGGACATTGCTTAATGACACTTTCAAAATTCATAATTGAGCCAAGGTGTGGTTTGTATTAACAAATAGGTAATGAGATAGCCCCGCAACAGGGCTATCGTTGAGACTTAGATATTAATCAAAATTATAACGCAGTTGTAAGCCATAAGAGATCGGGTCAGACAGTTCCGCATTTTGTAAACGTGTCACTGTAGATGGTGTCGAATAACGCAAAACATCACGTTCATCAGCGGCATTTCTAACAAAAGCTGCGACCTCAAATGCTTCACTTGAAGAGGTCCAACTCAAGCGGGCATCAATACGGTCATAACTATCGACTTGATCCCAATCACTGCGATTAAAAGACCGAGAGTATTGTTCACCAACATAAGAATAACCAGCGGTTAACAACACTGTACCCATATCATCCAGAGCAAAGTACTGGCTGACTGAAAGTGAAAGCTTGGTTTCTGGTGCCATATTCAATTGATTACCTGACAAGTCCTGAATATCACATTCACCCAGAATGGCGCAGGCAGTAGAGTCAACAGCTGTATAATTATCGTATTCTGAATTG
>JBLHOI010000051.1:0-9559 GCA_047621375.1 Glaciecola sp. | reverse complement strand
AAGCCCTTTATCAACACGAGTAAGTTACCATCCTCTAACGGGCAGAACGCATCAGTTACGTATTCACAGTCAACATATCGGTCATCCTATTTTGGGATGTGATTTATATGGCACGCAACAAACTCTGCAAGCCGCAAATAGGCTTATGCTGCATGCTGAAAAATTACAATTTGACCATCCAGTGACCGGGCAAAGAATGCTGGGCGAATGTGTTTGCCCATTTTAGACTGAGGATTTAGGCTAAATTATTATCTGATTAAACTTCTTAGACACCTCAGTATGCACATCAACCCCTACAACGCTTCAGTAACTCCCCATCCTATTGCATAACTTAGCTAACGCCCTTTATTTGAATTTAGGACAACTATTTTGTCAATAAAGCCATCATTAGCAGAATTCAAGTATAGCTTAGTCACACGCCCCGACTTCGACGGGGTCGTCTGCACCGTCTTATTGAAAGAGGTTGATTTAATTTCTGACATTAAATTTATGGATCCAAAAAGACATGCAGAGAAATTTATACAAGATGTCACTGCCGGTGGGATCATGCAAGACAATAGGTAACAAAAAAGGGATGCTAACTGAAGTGTCACCTAAAATTGGTATTCAACTTTAGGCGACACTTCAAAATATCATCCCTTTTCTATTTTTCAGTTTATTTAAACGCGTTCGAAAATGGTTGCGATGCCTTGGCCTAAACCGATACACATGGTCGCTAAACCAATTTCTTTATCGTTTGCTTCCATCAAGTTAATAAGCGTTGTTGAAATGCGCGAACCAGAGCAACCTAGTGGGTGGCCCAACGCAATCGCACCACCATTTAAGTTAACTTTGTCTTCGTATTCATCCATCCAACCTAAATGCTTGATACAAGACAATGCTTGCGCAGCGAACGCCTCATTGAATTCAGCCAATTGAATATCTTGCATTGTCATACCTGCACGTTTCAATGCTTTTTGTGTGGCAGGAACAGGACCAAAGCCCATGATCGCTGCATCACATCCAGCAACAGCCATTGCACGAATTTTCGCGCGTGGCGTTAAACCAAGTTCTTTCGCACGACTTGCAGACATAATTAACATTGCTGAAGCGCCATCAGATAGCGCTGATGAGGTCCCAGCTGTTACTGAACCGTTAACTGGGTCAAATACCGGCTTTAAGCTAGCAAGTCCCTCTGCGGTGGTTTCAGGGCGAATTACTTCATCCTGCTCAATTAAGCGTAATACGCCATTGGCATCATGACCTTCAATAGGCACTATTTCATTCCAACGACCTTCAACGGCTGCTTTGTGAGCGCGTTGATGAGAGCGCGCAGCAAACGCGTCTTGCATTTCACGTGTAATGCCATTTTGACGACCTAATAGTTCAGCTGTCATTCCCATGCTGCCAGAAGCACGCGCTGCATGTTTCGCGATACCCGGGTGGAAATCTATATTGAAATCCATTGGCACGTGACCCATATGCTCAACACCTCCGATCATGTAAATTTCACCGCGTCCAGACATAATACCCGACGCTGCATCATGCAAAGCTTGCATTGATGAACCACATAAACGGTTTACTGTAACAGCCCCAGTGCTTCTTGGAATTTGTGTTAATAACTGAGCGTTTCGAGCTATGTTGAAGCCTTGTTCTTTGGTTTGCTGAACACAGCCCCAGATTATGTCTTCAATTTCAGCGGGATCAACACCTGGGTTGCGCTCTACTAATTTTGTCATTAAGTGTGCAGACAAGGTTTCAGCGCGCACATTTCTAAAAACACCACCCTTGGAACGTCCCATAGGGGTACGAATACAATCGATAACGACGACATCTTTCATTTTTTATCTCCTCTGGTGACTTAGGCTGATTGTGAAAAGTATGATTTTCCAGACGTCGCCATTTCGCGCACGCCATCTGAAATTTGATAAATTGGACCTAAACTTGCGTACTTGTCGGCTAAAGCAACAAAATTTGCTAGTCCCATGGTTTCAATATAACGGAATATGCCACCTCTGAATGGAGGGAAGCCTAAGCCAAATAATAGTGCGATATCGGCCTCTGACGCGCTGTCTACGATACCTTCTTCCAGACAACGAATAGCTTCATTCGCCATTGGGATCATCACACGAGCAATAATCTCATCTTTGTCGAACTCTTTAGTCGCAGCTACATGGCCTTCAAACAATGCATAGGCTTCTGGCGAGGCTTTTTTCGCGGGGCGTCCACGCTTATCTAGCGAGAAGTCATAGAAACCCTTACCATTTTTCTGACCAAATCGACCTGCTTTGTAAAGTAACGTAACCGGATCATTATCAATTTTTTGCATACGCTGGGGAATGCCTTCCGACATAACGCTTGAAGCGTGATCAGCCGTGTCCATGCCAACAACATCAAGCAAGAATGCAGGACCCATAGGCCAACCAAATACTTTTTCCATCACTTTATCAATAGCAGTAAAGTCAGCACCATCAATTAACAATTGGCTAAAGCCTGCGAAGTATGGAAATAAAACGCGATTAACTAGGAAACCAGGACAGTCGTTTACAACGATAGGTGTTTTACCCATTTTAAGTGTTGAAGCAACAACCGCACTAATAGTAGCGTCCGACGTGTGTTCACCACGAATGATTTCAACCAATGGCATCTTGTGTACTGGATTGAAAAAATGCATACCGCAAAAACGGTCTGGCTTTTGCAAGCTTTTCGCCAACTGATTTATAGAAATTGTAGAAGTGTTTGAACAAATAATAGCATCATCAGAAACTGTCTTTTCAGTATCTGCTAACACAGCAGCTTTGATTTTCGGATTTTCAACAACTGCTTCTATAATTAGATCCGCATTGGCAATCGCATTTTGATCCAGTGTTGGTATTATCTTGTTCAA
Source organism: Glaciecola sp. (assembly GCA_047621375.1). Taxonomy (GTDB): domain Bacteria; phylum Pseudomonadota; class Gammaproteobacteria; order Enterobacterales; family Alteromonadaceae; genus Glaciecola. The sequence continues at coordinate 6,693 of JBLHOI010000051.1, read as the reverse complement.
TGTTGACGCCATTGTCTTTGCATCAACTTTACCGCGCTGCATCCCTTTTTCAAGAATACTAGACGCTTCCTTTAAACCAAGGTCCAAAGCCGCTTGGTTGATGTCCTTCATAACGGTAGTGATGCCTTTAACTGCACCCTGATAAGCAATACCACCGCCCATGATGCCAGCACCTAATACCGCATGCTGTTTGACTTCTTTAGTCGCGCCTTTAGCTACTTTTTTGCCTTTGGCTTTGACAAACTGGTCAGCAAGGAAAATACCGACTTGTGCTTTACAAGCATCCGTTTTAGCGAGTGCAACAAAACCTTGATTCTCAAGTTTTAGCGCACCGTCTCTATCAAGACGCGCGGCTTTGCTGACCGTTTCCACCATTTTATGTGGTGCTGGGTAATGTCTGCCGGCTTGAGCTGCGACCATCGCTGCTGCAGTAGAGAAACTCATCATTGACTCATTTGCATTTAACATCAATGGGGCTTTTTTCTGGGCTCGGCGAGCTTGCCAATCGAGCTTTCCTGCTATCGCATCTTTAAGCATGCTGCGGCCTGCCTCATGCAAATGCTCTGGGGCAACAACAGCATCAACCGCACCTTCTTTCAATGCTTGAGCGCCATCACGGTCGCGACCTGTGGTCATCCATTCAAGTGCATTGTCAGCACCAATAACCCTTGGCAGGCGGACTGTTCCGCCGAAACCTGGCATCAAGCCTAGCTTTACTTCAGGGAAACCAACTCTTGCCGTTGTATCAACCACACGAATGTCGCCGGCCAATGCCATCTCAAAGCCACCACCAAGAGCAAAGCCATTTATGGCAATAACAGTAGGGACGGCTAAATCTTCGAAGTGGTCAAATACTTGAGAAGTCTTCGCAACCCACGTTAGGATGTCTGCTGGGTCCATTTCAAACAATGGTGTGAATTCCGTGATGTCAGCACCTACGATAAACGTGCTTTTTGCAGAACGCACAAGTACGCCTGTTACGTCACCTGAAGCGGCAATAGCAGCAGCGGCCAGGTCGAGTTCTGCAACCGTTTGTCGGTCGAATTTGTTAACTGAGCCTTGTGCATCAAACACAAGTTCAGCGATTGAGTCGTCTGTCATTACTACTGATAGACTTTTGCCTTCAAAGATCATTATATTCTCCTGTGACATTTACAACACGCATGGTGGAAATTGTTAAGATTGATCACTATTCTTCAATTAGTGATTTATACTATTGATCAACGCTCTACCAATTAATATGCTACTACTTAAGATAGAACATTCTGATAGATGATCAACATGCTTCGAAATTTTACTTTTTCTGGCACTCATTGTACCAGTTATTTTTTTGTTTGTTTAATGTAATTAATGTTCAACAACGACGGAACCCTCATTGCCTAAAGCTATAGTACCCATTTTTAGTGTTATTTTGATATTCAGTATTGTTTTGTTGAATACTGCCTTTGCGTTTGAAAATAAATCGCCGGCAGAGCAATTAGAAAGTCAACGTACTGAATTTTTACGAATTGAGAAATATGCATGGAATACCAGTGACGAAGACTTTGCAAAGTTATTGATGCAAATGGGGGACTATCCATTAATACCTTATTTAATAGAAAGAAAAATTTTACATGGGTTGACGATCCAGAAAGTCGAGCAGGTCAGAGTGTTCCTTGATGAATATGCAGACACTCCGCTAGAGCGTCGAGTTTTGCGGCCATGGTTGTTATATCTCGCAAAGAAAAACAGTAAAAGCTTGTTTTTGGAATTCTATAAGCCAATTGGCGACACCAAATTAATGTGCCACTATTTACGTTATCAACTTGAAGATAAGGTTAGTAAAAATGAACTATATCCGCAAATATCGGATTTGTGGAATACAAGTACGTCGCAACCGAAAGATTGCGACCCTCTGTTTAAAAAGTGGAAAGCTGACGGCCAACTGACTGAAGCGTTAATACTGCAACGTATCGCCAAAGCAGCTAATGGCGGGCAATATTCTATTATTTCTTATTTAAGATCGTTATTATCCGAAGATAAAAAATACTTAGCCGATTTATGGAAGCAAACCAGAAAGTCCCCGTCCACTGTAAAGCGACTCAAGGCATTTAAAGGAGATTATCCTGAGATTGAAGCAGAAATTATCAGTTATGGTCTGGGCCGCTTAATTTGGAAAAACAAAGCAACATCTTTAAAAACATGGGAAAGGGCCCAGAAAATATTTACGTTCACCGATAAACAACAAGCCCATGTTGCGAATAAGTTTGCGGTTAGTTTGGCCATTGCTAAGCATGAAGATGCAGAATATTGGCTGATTAAGTCAGAACTATTAGCGCAAGACTCTGAGGTGCTGCGCTGGCATTTGACGATATTGTTAAAGAGCCAAAACTGGGCGAGTATTATCAATCTTATAGAAAAAGCGGCGCCTACATTAACGAGTGCTCACGAATATCAATATTGGTTAGCACGCAGTTATGCCGAGTTAGGCAACCAATACAAGGCTAACGAGCTATTTGAGCAATTGGCCAGTGAACGTCACTATTATGGGTTTTTAGCGAGTGCTAGGCTAGGGCAGTCTTTTAACTTTCAAGATAATCCTTTGGTTATTGAAAAAGACGCTATTGACCGAATTGAACAGTTACCGAGTGCAAAGCGTGCTTTTGAGCTGAAAGAGCTAGAACGATTCCACGAGGCAAGATTGGAATGGCGATTTGTACAGCAGCAATTGAATGATCAAGAAAGGCTTGCATCGGCGGTTATTGCTGGTCAATGGGGTTGGCATGATCAAGCTATATTTACTTTTACCAATACGGGTTATTTAAATGATGTTAATAGACGTTTTCCTATGGCGTATGCGGACATTCTGACTAAAGCGGCTTTGCGTAATCAAATTGAACCTGAGTGGGCGTTTGCTATTGCCCGCAGAGAAAGTTCATTTATGAGTGACGCAGTTTCGTCAGCTAGAGCGTTCGGATTAATGCAGGTGTTGCCCTCAACTGCAAGGTATCTGGAGAAAAGGAGAGTGTCGGATCGCGCATTAATGAATCCCAATACGAATGCTAAATTGGGCAATAAGTACTTACGATATTTAATGGATAAAGCAGATAACAATATGCTCCTAGCAACTGCTTCGTATAATGCGGGTTGGAGCAGAGTAAAAAGTTGGTTACCGATTAGCGAGGCTGTTGGTGCAGATTTGTGGATTGAGACTATTCCTTATAGAGAAACTAGAAATTACGTCAAAGCAGTCATGGCGTATAAGCAAATTTACCAACATCAACTTTTTGAAATTAGTAACTCAAAAATACCACAAAATATAGAGGACTCAGTTTTTGGTGAGTTAGTTAAAATGCAAATTCCGACCAGTGTCGGCGACTAGAACCGATCGTTCTGGTGGCGCTGACAACAAAGCCATAGCCTGATAATATAAGACATATAGCTGATAAAAATTATGTACAAGTGAACCAAGTAAGGTTTTAACCTAAATTCTAAAAGAGGACGACAATGCCAAGCCACTCTGCATCTTACGCTGAACATATTAAGGTTTTACAAGCTCGCACACTGGAAGCAATCGAGAGAGAAAGTATCGATGGTTTAATCATTCATTCTGGACAGGGTAAAATTATGTTTTTGGATGACAACTACTATCCATACAAAGTGAACCCCCAATTTAAAGCGTGGCTTCCAGTCGTTGATAATCCTTGCTGTTGGTTAGTAGTTAATGGAACTGACAAACCAAAACTGATTTTTTATCGCCCTGAAGACTTCTGGCATAAAGTGCCTCCTGAACCCACAGAGTTTTGGGTTGAACATTTTGATATTGTATATTTAAAGCAAGCCAATGCCGTTGAAAAACACCTTCCGTATGACAAAGTAAAATATGCCTATATAGGTGAGTACATTGAAGTTGCCAAGGCACTTGGCTTTGAATTAGTTAACCCTGATCGTGTAATTAACTATTTGCATTGGCAACGAGCCTACAAGACAGACTATGAGCTTGAATGTATGCGCGAAGCAAATACTATTGCTGTGGGGGCGCACAGAGCCGCAAGAGCCGCATTTTTTGATGAGAAAAGTGAATTCGATATTAACAACGCCTATTTGCGTGCAGCAAGACAAGGGCACAATGACCTTCCGTATAACAATATTGTAGCGTTAAATGAAAATGCCGCAATACTGCATTACATGCAAACAAATTCAGTCGCGCCGTCCAGTTTTCGTACCTTTTTAATTGATGCTGGTGCTAATTATCACGGGTACGCCGCTGATATCACTCGAACGTATTGCTCTAAAAAGCACGATTTTGGACACTTAATTAAAGCGGTAGATGCATTAGCGCTCGACTTATGCGAACAAATGAAGCCTGGTTTAAGTTACGTTGAAATACATTTAGCAGCACATCTTGGCATCGCTAAAATATTACATGATTTTGGTATTGTGAATATGTCAGTGGAAGATTGCGTGCAAAGTGGCATAGTGAGCACATTCTTCCCGCATGGTATTGGTCATTTGTTGGGCTTACAAGTCCACGATGTTGCAGGACATGCCCGTGATGATCGTGGCACGCCCAGTCCGCCACCAGAAAATCATCCCTTCTTGAGATGCACTCGAATAATTGAACCTAAACAAGTGTTTACGATTGAACCGGGCTTGTATTTCATCGATAGTCTATTGGCTAAGTTAAAAGGTTCTGAACAATCCAAATTTATCAATTGGAATATTGTTGATGAGTTTAGACCGTTTGGTGGTATTCGTATTGAAGACAACATTATTGTGCACCGCGAACGAAATGAAAATATGACCAGGGATCTTGGTTTAGGAGTCGCTTAGTAGACCGAACCAAATACGCTACAAAAAGAAAAATAATCACAAGTCAGTTAATAAGGAGCAGTTTATTAGCTGACTTTTTTAGCGTAATACGTTTTTGTGAATAACGCCTTGATGAATAAAACTATTATTAATAGTCCTTTGTCTTATCTGTCGCCTTAACGATTTTTCTGCTAACCTTCTCGAGCCTCGCATGGAAACGAAGAATATAACTAGTAAGCGCGGTATGTAAAAAGGATTTTTATGAAACGGTCTTTTCTTAATAGCGTATTTTTTTCGCTTCTCTATGGCGCTTTGCCGTTGCAAATTATTTCATTAATTTATTCGCAATGGGCGTTTTGGTTTCTCCTTGGTTTGCCTATTTTATTTGTGTTGGTTAAATCGCAAGATTATCTTTACCAAAAAAATAACACAACGTATTTTCGTCGCGTTCCATTCTTTAGTGGTATTCGGCTCAATCAAATAAAAGAAATGGGCGATCTGAAGTTAGTCGACACATCATCAACTATTCAAGCTTTATGGGTCAGCATAGAGTTGCGTCGACCATCATAAATTCAGTAAACCAAGGCTATTAATTATGGTGTAAAAGAATGCAATTAAACTTGCTTATTTAATTGGCTAATAATTCCGGTTAACTGATAAATCAGCGAGACCAATAAGCGCTTCTTTAAATTCACTGTCGGGAATTGCTTTTAAAGCATCTTTCGCCTTTTTAGCTTCAATTTCAGCGCATTCTTGCGTGTAAGCTAGTGATCCAGTGTCCTTCATCACTTTTAATATATGGTCAAAACGAGGCATCCCATTGGCATTTTTAATCGCGTCTCGGATGAGACTTGCATCTGATGCATCGCAATGCCACATAGCATGCAGTAGAGGTAAAGTTGGTTTGCCTTCAGCTAAGTCATCACCTGCATTTTTTCCCATATCGTCAGCTTGTGCGGTGTAATCAAGAACATCATCAATGAGTTGAAATGCGGTACCCAAGTGCTTTCCGTAAGCTTGCATGGCTAATTCAATTTCCTCATTTTGATCCGTCAGGATAGCAGCAAGCTGTGTTGCGGCTTCAAACAAACGGGCTGTTTTGCTGTAAATAACTTCTAAGTAGCTTGCTTCAGTAGTGTCAGGGTCGTTACAATTCATTAGTTGCATGACTTCGCCCTGTGCGATCCGATTCGTTGCTTCAGATAAAATTTCCATTACTTTCATGCGCTTTAGACCCACCATCATCTGAAAGGCACGTGAATATAAAAAATCACCCACTAATACGGTTGCTTGGTTGCCAAATACTGCGTTAGCGGTTTCTCGCCCGCGACGCATGGTGGACTCATCGACAACATCATCATGCAAAAGTGTTGCTGTATGTATAAACTCAATAATTGCAGCTAATGTGTGGTGCTCATTATTTTTAATGTTGAGCGCGCGCGCAGCTAAAACCGTTAATAATGGACGTAATCGCTTGCCACCACTATTAACGATGTAGAAACCCAGTTGATTGATGAGGGCGACATCCGAATCAACTTGCGTTTGAATCAGTTCATTAACGGCCCGCATGTCCGATGAAGTGAGTGATTGAATACTTGCTAAATTCATATTGAACTCGTATTACGCCTAGTTTTAAACTATACATCAGTAATTTCACGCATTGTACATTAATTTAGTGTAGCATTCACAAAACGAATGCAAATTAGCTTGATTTTTCTTGCTTGCGATTTGTTTTTTCCACTATTTGAAAATAGCTTAAATAAAATTCGGTTTTGTGCTTGATAGATTAGAATCCATAACGTACAATTCGCGCCCTGTTTTTTGAATAAAAAGCGCTTGTATGCGCAGTGCGGAGAAATATATGTACGCGGTTTTCCAAAGTGGTGGTAAACAACACCGTGT
>JBLHOI010000050.1:0-9595 GCA_047621375.1 Glaciecola sp. | reverse complement strand
TGAGTGATATCCAGTCAGCACCGGGTGGAGTTTCACAAGTAAGAGAAAGTGCGGCAGCCTTGACGCGGTTTGCAAAACAACACCATATCGCTATGTTTTTAGTTGGACATGTGACCAAGGATGGCAGTTTGGCTGGACCCAAAGTGTTAGAACATTGTATTGACTGCTCAATAATGTTGGAAGGTGAAAGTGATAGCCGTTTCCGTACTTTGCGTGGCACTAAAAATAGGTTTGGTGCAGTTAACGAACTGGGCGTGTTTGGGATGACAGAAAAGGGCATGAAAGAAGTGTCTAATCCTTCCGCTATTTTCTTAAATCGTGAAGAAGAAGCCTCTCCGGGCAGCATTGTTATGACGATTTGGGAAGGAACTCGCCCGCTACTGGTCGAGATACAGGCGCTGGTGGACTACTCACAACTATCTAATCCAAGACGAGTGGCGGTAGGTGTTGACCAAAATAGGTTAGCTATGTTACTTGCTGTTATGCATCGCCACGGTAATGTGCAAATGAACGACCAAGATGTGTTTGTAAACGTGGTGGGTGGCATTAAAATTACTGAAACCGGCGCCGACTTAGCCGTTTTGTTAGCAATGGTGTCAAGTTTTCGTAATTATACGTTGTCAAAAGAGCTGATTGTTTTTGGCGAAGTTGGTTTGTCAGGTGAAATTAGGCCTGTGCCTAATGGTATTGACCGCATAACAGAAGCTGCCAAGCACGGTTTTAAACGAGCCATTGTGCCTAAGGCGAATATGCCAAAGCATAAGATACCTGGCATTGACATAATACCGGTCAGTCGTCTTGTTGAAGCGTTAGAAGCTATTTAAGTGTATAGGAAATTATAAATGACTCATTCAATTAAGACTCCGGTTGTCTTTTTTCCTGGAACTTTGTGCGATGAACGCATTTTTATACCACTGTGGCAGGCGCTCAACTCAAACGGTAACTCATTAGAGAATAGAGCGTTTGTGCCGCTGCAATGGGCTGATGATTTGCAACAAATGCTGGCATTGAGCGCAGACCGGTTGGCTTATTTTCCATCAAAGGTGCATTTAGTGGGCTTCTCTATGGGGGGCTATATTGCAGCACTTATTGCCTTGGCTTACCCAGAAAAAGTGGCGTCATTAACCTTATTATCCAGCACGGGGAGGGGGTTAAAAAATGAAGATTTACAGCAGCGTAGGGTTTTATTGGACTCAATTAAAAACAAACAATATAAGGGGATAACGCAGTTAAATATTGAATTTATGTTGCACCGTAAAAATCATGCAAATACGGCTATTACTGGCATTATAAAAGAGATGGCTGATGACTTAGGCCCATCTGTTTTATCGGCACAAACAAATGCCACAGCGAACAGAAAGGACCTGATTAAAAAATTGGGCACACAGATGTTTAAAACTCATTTTGTGATCGGTGAGCAGGATAATATTGCCACCGTATCTGAAATTAATGCGATTACTGAAAGTGCAGGTTCATTGTTTAACGAAGTTATTGTTGGTGCAGGACATATGCTGCCGCTCGAAAAAACAGATGCATTGGCAAGTTATCTTCATTTTACGTTGCAGTAAATTTGTTATTAATGGGGTAAAAAAAGAGCTTGCACCAAAATGCAGCTCTTCTTAATTATCTTTCCAATATGAACATTTAATATCAGATATTAGCTAAATAAAGCGCAGCTTAACTAATTTTCTTATATTTTAATCGATGTGGTTCAACAACATCATGTCCGTAAGTTTCTTTTATCCAAGTTTCATACTCATTATAGTTACCTTCGTAGAAGTTAATCTTACCTTCATCTCGATAATCCATGATGTGCGTAGCCACTCGGTCTAAAAACCATCGGTCATGTGATATCACCATTACGCAACCAGGAAACTCTAATATTGCATTCTCTAATGCGCGCAAGGTTTCAACATCAAGGTCGTTAGTCGGCTCATCCAGCAGCAATGTATTACCGCCTGCTTTTAAAAGCTTAGCTAAATGAACACGGTTACGCTCACCACCCGACAGGTCTTTTACAAATTTTTGCTGATCTGACCCTTTAAAGTTAAAACGACTACAATATGCACGACTATTAAGCTCAAAGTTACCAATACGAACAATATCTTGACCGTCAGAGAGCTCTTGATAAACGGTTTTGTTACCATCCATATGATCTCTAAACTGATCAACACTGGCTAATTGAACTGTTTCGCCGATGTCTATCACCCCTGAATCAGGTTGCTCTTGACCTGTCAGCATTCTAAATAAGGTTGATTTACCCGCACCGTTGGGTCCGATAATGCCAACAATAGCTCCTTTTGGTACTTTAAAACTGAGATCGTCAATTAATAGCCTATCACCATATGACTTTCTTAAGTTGGTCACTTCAATTACTTTGTCACCTAAGCGTTCACCCGGTGGAATAAATAATTCATTGGTTTCATTGCGTTTTTGGTAATCACCGGAGTTAAGTTCCTCAAAGCGTGACATTCTTGACTTACTTTTCGCTTGACGACCTTTGGGATTGCTTCTTACCCACTCGAGTTCTTGCTTTATCGATCGTTGACGCGCACTCTCGGTGCGTTCTTCTTGGGCCAATCGAGCATCTTTTTGTTCTAGCCAGCTAGAGTAATTGCCTTCCCAGGGAATGCCTTGGCCGCGGTCAAGCTCTAATATCCAGCCTGCGACGTTATCAAGGAAATATCTATCATGGGTAATGGCAACAACAGTGCCTTCATAGTCATGCAAGAAACGTTCTAGCCACGCCACTGATTCTGCATCCAAGTGGTTGGTAGGCTCGTCGAGTAACAACATTTCTGGTTTCTCTAACAATAATCGGCACAGAGCAACGCGGCGCCTTTCACCACCGGAAAGGGTGCTAACATCAGCATCCCAAGGTGGTAAACGTAATGCATTGGCAGCTCGTTCCAATGCATTCTCCAAATTGTGACCATCTTTGGTTTGAATAATGGCTTCCATTTCACCTTGTTCTTGCGCTAGCGCATCAAAATCGGCGTCTGGTTCAGCGTAAGCTGCATATATTTCGTCGAGTCGCGAAAGGGCATGAGCAACATCAGCTACAGCCTCTTCAACATTTCCTCTAACATCTTTGCTTTCATCCAGTTGAGGTTCTTGCGGCAAGTAGCCAATTTTCAGACCCGTTTGCGGAATCGCTTCACCTTCAATATCAGTGTCAATTCCTGCCATGATACGAAGTAAAGTTGACTTACCTGAACCATTCAAACCTAAAACGCCAATTTTGGCACCAGGAAAGAAGCTGAGGGAAATATTTTTCAGAATTTGACGATTGGGTGGAACAATCTTTCCCACTCTATTCATGCTGTACACATATTGAGCCATAGTTCTCTCTTTTAACCTTTATGTTGGTATGTTGTTTTAATTCAGAACATAAACACGTTTAAACGCGTAAATGCATTAGACAGACTTAGTCTAGCTGAATTGGTATGCCTGAATTGTAAGGACTTTGGCAATTAAGTACTAGCTAATATCTGTGATATCATTAATAAAACATAATAAAGCTGTAGTAACAGAACTTTAATAGCATAAGGAGTCGTATGCCAGCGTCTTACTCTCTGCAAGAAATTGCACAACATATCGGCGGTGAGTTACAAGGCGATGCAAACGCCATTATCACCAGCATGGGTACCCTAGAAGGAGCTACAAGCGGGCAGATGTCATTCTTGACGAGTTCAAAATATAAGAAGGCAATGTCAAATACGAAAGCCACTGCGGTTATCCTAAAAGAGATAGACGCTGAATTTTGTTCAACTAACAAAATCATTCACACCGACCCGTATGTTGGCTTTGCTAAAGCTGCTCAATTATTAGATTCAACGCCAAGCCCTGAAACTGGTATTTCCGAATTTGCGCGTATTCATTCAAGCGCAAATATCAGCAGCAATGCGAGCATTGCTGCTGGTGTTATTATTGAAAGAAACGTTAAAATTGGTAAAAATGCGATTATAGGCGCCAACACCGTGATTGGAGAAGCGGTGCAAATAGGCGATGATGTACATTTACGCGCAAATGTCACTATTTATCATCGCGTTGTTTTGGGTAATAGAGTGTCAATTCACAGTGGAACTGTCGTCGGTTCTGATGGCTTTGGTTACGCCAACGATAAAGGTGTATGGGTTAAAATTCCGCAAACGGGCACTGTTGTTGTTGGTGATGATTGTGAAATAGGTGCTAACACTTGTATTGACCGGGGTGCATTGGATAACACCATTATTGGTAACGATGTCATTATTGATAATTTGGTGCAAATCGCACACAACGTGACTATTGGTGAGCACTCGTGTATCTGCGGGGGAACTGGCATAGCCGGTAGCTCGAACATAGGGAGATATGTGGTTATTGCAGGGACCTGTGTTGTGAATGGCCATATTGATATTTGCGACAAGGTACAAATAACGGGTTTTAGTATGGTTACTAAATCAATCACGCAGCCCGGTGTTTACTCGTCAGGGATGCCTGTACAGCCAAACAAAGAATGGCAAAAAAACACCGTCAGGCTCCGTCAGATAGATAAGTTAGTTGAGCGTGTCAAAACCCTAGAAGGACTGCATAAGTAAATATTACAATTGCTTATATTTTATTCCAATAAAGCGCTATACAAGCGCCTGAAAATGCTTAAAATATCACTCTAAAATTTAGGCTAATATGCATATTATTATGATCCTCTTAGCATAATTGATAGAATTAACACTACAGATGCCTTCTTTGTATTTTTATCGAAGAATTGAGACGAACTAAAATGTGCATGCAAAACAAGCTCAGCAGGAGATCCACATGTTATCAAGTAAGATGAATATTGCAGAATTCGATCCAGAATTGGCTGCTGCAATAAAACAAGAAAATCAACGTCAAGAACATCACATTGAGCTTATTGCGTCTGAAAACTACTGTAGCCCACGAGTAATGGAAGCTCAAGGCTCACAACTGACTAATAAATACGCTGAAGGTTATCCCGGTAAACGTTACTACGGTGGTTGTGAATTTGTTGATATTGCAGAAGAGTTGGCGATAGAGCGAGCCAAACAGTTGTTTAATTGTGATTATGCAAACGTACAACCCCACTCTGGTTCACAAGCTAATACCGCTGTTTTCATGGCCCTAATTAATGCCAATGACACAGTATTGGGAATGAGTTTGGCTGATGGTGGTCACCTTACACATGGTTCTCACGTTAATTTTTCGGGCAAAACATATAATGCAGTTCAGTATGGCTTACACCCAGTCACTGGTATTATCGATTATGAACAAGTTGAAGCACTTGCTGTTGAGCACAAACCTAAGCTAATTATTGGTGGTTTTTCTGCATATTCAGGTATTGTTGATTGGGCTCGGTTTCGTCAGATTGCCGACAAAGTGGGTGCTTACTTATTAGTAGATATGGCTCACGTTGCTGGCCTAGTTGCAGCCGGCGTTTATCCTAGCCCGCTGCCACATGCGCATGTTGTGACCACAACGACGCACAAAACATTAGCAGGGCCACGTGGTGGCTTAATTTTGTCAGCTTGCGGCGATGAAGTCTTATATAAAAAGTTTAATAGCTCTGTATTTCCTGGCAACCAAGGTGGACCTTTGTGCCATGTTATTGCTGCGAAAGCTGTTGCATTTAAAGAAGCCCTCGAACCTGAATTTAAGACCTATCAGCAACAAGTACTTAAAAATGCCAAAGCAATGGTCGCTGTCATGCAAGAACGCGGTTACAAGGTTGTGTCAAATGGCACAGATAACCATCTTTTCTTGTTAGATTTAATTGACAAAGACATTACCGGTAAAGCGGCTGACGCCGCCTTGGGTAGCGCTAATATCACTGTAAATAAAAACTCTGTACCTAACGATCCAAGATCGCCTTTCGTTACAAGTGGTTTACGTATCGGTTCTCCAGCAATAACAAGACGTGGATTTCAAGAAGCACAAGCAAGCCAAGTTGCTACTTGGATGTGCGATGTGTTAGATAATATTGACGACCAAAGTGTGATAGAAAGAGTCAAAGGCGAAGTTGTTGAGCTTTGTGAGCGCTTTCCTGTGTATGGTTAGGTAGCGAATCGCTCGCTAACGCATTTTTTAATACAAGCTACATTGCAGGCCGTACATTATATGTATGGCCTTGCTTATTTTGGAGCGTTTGCTCATGTTTTGCCCGTTTTGTTCTGCACAAGAAACTAAAGTTATTGATTCAAGGCTAGTTGCCGATGGTGCTCAAGTGCGCAGACGTCGAGAATGCCTAGAATGTCGAGAACGATATACCACTTTTGAAATCGCTGAACTGGTGATGCCTCGTGTCGTTAAACGTGACGATAGACGAGAACCTTTCAATGAAGATAAGCTCAGGGCAGGGCTGCAAAGGGCACTTGAAAAACGCCCAGTTAATACTGAAAAAGTTGAAAATTGCATCGTTCGTATAAAGTCATCATTACGGGCAACCGGAGAGAGAGAAATTAAAAGCGAGTTTCTTGGCAGCCTGATAATGGATGAACTCAAAGAATTAGATAAAGTGGCGTATGTTCGTTTTGCATCGGTATACCGTTCATTTGAGGATATTCGCGAGTTTGGTGAAGAAATTGCTAAGCTAGGTGATTAATGTCCACGTTCACTAAAGTTGATGCATATTGGATGTCAATGGCATTGAAGTTGGCGCGCAATGGTCGATTTTCAACAACGCCTAATCCGACCGTTGGTTGCGTTATTATTGATGCCAACGGCAACTTACTCGGCCAAGGCTACCATCAAAAGGCGGGTCACGGGCATGCTGAAGTCAATGCCCTTTTGGACGCTGGTTTCACTCCTAATCAAAATATTGCACATGACCAACCTGCACATCATGCAAAACCTGTCACCTGCGGTGCAACTGCTTATGTGACTCTTGAACCTTGCAGTCATACAGGCAAAACACCCCCTTGCGCAAAAGCACTTATTGAAGCTCAAGTAACACGAGTGGTGATTGCTAGCATTGATAAAAACCCCGAGGTGAGGCACAAAGGCATCGCGGTTTTAAAAGAAGCAGGTATCAAAGTTGACGTCGGGTTAATGGATGCTGAAGCACAGAAATTAAATACCGCATTCAATTTTCGCATGGCACATAATTTACCTTGGGTGATCGTCAAGTTAGCGACTAGCTTGGATGGTAAAACGGCGTTACAAAATGGCGAGAGTAAATGGATTACAGGTCCACAAGCACGTGCTAACGTGCAACTCGAACGAGCACTTAGTTGTGCTATTTTAAGCGGCGCTGATACCGTTATAGCCGACAACCCAAAATTGAACGTGCGTACTGACGAGTTACCTGAATTTGAATGCTCGCTTTTTCAACAACGCGCATCTCAGCCGTTGCGCGTGATTATTGATGGACAAAATAGACTACACAATAATTATCAAATTTTTAAAGATGAGCATCAAGTAATTGTGTTTAACGCACAACATAATCCACAGCTGACTGCAAAAAACATCGAGCAAGTTCAAGTGTCATTGGCAGAATTAACGCTAAATGAATCATCACAACCTCGCCAATATTTAGATTTACAGGCTATAATGCGGGCCTTAGCCAAAAGGCAGATTAACCGAGTATGGACTGAAACAGGTGCTGCCTTGTCTGGCGCACTTTTAAATGCGAATTTAGTAAATGAACTGATTGTCTATCAAGCGCCTATGTTGCTTGGCAGTGACGCTAGAAGTGCAGTAAATATTGGTCAATTAACCAGTTTACAACAAATAATAAAAACAGAATTTAAAGAAGTGACTCAGGTTGGAAACGATCTAAAACTTCGCTTATTAATTAAAATCTAACAACAATTCAACAGTATTGGGAGCGTCGGTAAATGTTTACTGGGATTATAGAAGCCAAGGGAACGATTAAGTCACTGGTCAATCATGGCGATGATATTCGCTTAACTGTAGAGACAGGCAAGCTAGATATGAGCGATGTCGCTTTAGGTGATAGCATCTCCACAAATGGAGTTTGTTTAACAGTTGTTGATTTCGGCGCGCAGTATTATAGCGTTGACGTCTCGTCTGAAACTATAAAATACACAGGTTTTGCTAACTATACGAATGGTAGTGAAGTGAATCTTGAAAAAGCAATGCGTGCCGACACCCGCTTTGGTGGCCATATTGTCAGTGGTCATGTTGATGGTGTTGGTGAAGTTCTGTCTGTTACTGACCATGAGCGGTATGTTGAAGTTTGGGTAAAAGCGCCGGATGAACTAGCTAAGTATATTGCCCACAAAGGTTCAATTACGGTTGACGGAGTCAGTTTAACTGTAAACGAAGTTAAGGGTGCTGCTTTTATGTTGTGGCTAATACCTCATACCTTAGAAGAAACGGTTATTGGAACTTACACGACCGGCACTAAGGTTAATTTAGAAGTTGACCTTATAGCCCGATATTTAGAAAGATTAATGCTAGGCGATAAAGCGGCACAAGAAGAACAAGACATTAGCATGGCCTTTTTAGCTGAACATGGCTACTTGAAATAGACTCACTTACCCTAAGCTAATAATCTAGTTTATAAGCAAAAAGTGAGAGCAAAATCAAGAAAGCATGCTTTCCGAATATCTATAAAAAACGAAGAGAAATGTAATGGCGTTGAACACAACACAGGAAATTATCGAAGACATCAAATTAGGCAAAATGGTTATTTTGATGGACGATGAAGATCGAGAAAACGAAGGTGATCTGATCATGGCAGCGGAGCATGTTACGCCAGAAGCCATTAACTTTATGGTCACTCACGCACGTGGTTTGGTTTGTTTACCTATGACTGCTGAACGTTGCAAACTGCTGAAGCTACCCTTGATGGTAGACAACAATAATGCCCAGTTTTCGACTAATTTTACTGTGTCGATTGAAGCTGCAGAAGGTGTAACAACTGGTATTTCTGCCGCCGACAGAGCAAGAACTATTCTTGCTGCAGTTAGCTCAGATGCTATGGCGAAAGACATTGTACAACCGGGCCATATATTTCCCTTGATTGCTAAAGAAGGCGGTGTTCTCAATAGAGCTGGCCATACTGAAGCTGGTGTTGATTTGGCTCGAATGGCAGGTTGTGAACCCGCTTCTGTTATTGTTGAAATACTGAATGATGACGGCACTATGGCGCGACGACCCGAGCTTGAAATATTTGCTAAAAAACACAACTTAAAGGTTGGCACAATTGCTGATCTTATCGAATATAGGAATTTAAACGAAACCACTATTGAGCAGGTGGCGACGTGTAATTTACCCACTGCTTATGGCGATTTTGAACTGATCACATTTAAAGATGTGATTGATCAACAAATTCATTTTGCACTTAAAAAAGGTGAAGTTATTGAAGGTAAACCTACCTTAGTGCGAGTGCATCTGCACAATACCTTGAGTGATCTACTCTGCTCCACTAGAGCGATTAACCGTTCAATGCCCCTATCGGAATCGATGCAACGCATTAATAAAGAGGGTGGTGTGCTGGTCCTATTGGGTAAAAAAGAAGACATCATTTCGCAAGTCAAAATGTTTCAAGCAGAAGATAACGATGAAGTTGCTGAAGGCAAAGCATGGGAAGGTTCATCGCGCACGGTTGGCGTCGGCTCGCAAATACTTGCAAGTC